>JAHEMP010000006.1:25894-30296 GCA_024643585.1 Crocinitomicaceae bacterium
TTAAAAAAAAAAAAGGATGAAGTAAACCTCCATCCTTTCCTTAAATACATTTTACTAAAATATTATCCTCTATACAAAGTGCTTTTTACTGCTTTCACCAAACGCTCCACATTTGGCAAAGCTTCGTCAATCAAAGTTGGTGAAAAGGCAAAAGGTGTATCTGTTTGTGTAACACGCATAACTGGCGCATCCAAATAATCAAAAGCATAACGTTGCAAATGATAGGAAATTTCAGAAGAAATAGAAGCCAAAGGCCAAGATTCTTCTAGAACAACACAACGATTTGTTTTCTTAACGGATTCTACAACGCAAGCGTAATCGATAGGACGTATTGTTCTCAAATCGATAATTTCACAAGAGATACCTTCTTTTTCTAAAACTTCAGCAGCTTCGTACGCTACCTTTAATATTTTACCAAATGAAACGATTGTTACATCTGTACCTTTTCTTTTCACGTCTGCTACTCCAATTGGAATGATGTATTCCCCTTCTGGAATTTCGCCTTTATCACCGTACATTTTCTCAGACTCTAAGAAAACTACTGGGTCATTGTCGCGAATGGCTGCTTTCAACAAACCTTTCGCATCATAAGGATTTGAAGGTGTAATTACTTTCAATCCTGGTACGTGCGCATAAAACGCTTCGAAACTTTGAGAGTGTGTTGCACCTAATTGACCAGCTGTTCCATTTCCTCCACGGAAAACGATAGGACAGTGATATTGACCGCCAGACATCTGCATCATTTTCGCAGCACTGTTGATGATTTGATCAGCAGCAAGAATAGCGAAATTCCACGTCATAAATTCAACGATAGGACGCAAACCATTCATGGAAGCTCCAACAGCAATACCTGCAAAACCAAGCTCAGCAATTGGCGTATCGATTACTCTTTTTGCTCCGAATTCATCCAACATTCCTTGAGAAACTTTGTAAGCTCCATTGTATTCCGCAACTTCTTCCCCCATTAAAAATACGTTTTCATCGCGACGCATTTCTTCTGACATGGCTTCTCTTAGTGCTTCTCTGAATTGTACCGTTTTCATATAAATCAAACTTTATGGCCAAATATAGGCGCGTCAAAATTAGACTTTAGGACTTTAAGGTGCAAGTATTCATCTAAATATTTTCTTCTATAGGTTGGGTCGCTGCGCTTTGGGGGTTGGGTCGCCCGTTGGGCTTTGGGTCGCACTTGCGTGTTTTGGTTAAATAATTACACTGAAAACCACATTCTTTTCGATAATAAAGCGCCGCGACACAAAGCTCGAATAGCGACCCAAAGCGAAGCGACCCAACTAGTCAGAAAAAACTAAATATTTTCCTAAGCACGCATAATATAAAAAGAATAAAATTGTTTAATCAATACAACTTTATCCTAGAAAGATTGTTATTTTTACAGTCTATTTTTTACGAAAAACAAAAGAAATGAAAATATTGGTTTGTATCAGCAAAGCTCCTGATACCACATCAAAAATCGCTTTTTCAGCTGGTAATACTCAGTTTGATGAAAATGGCGTACAATTTATTGTAAATCCTTATGACGAATGGTACGCCTTAGTTCGCGCCTTGGAGTTAAAGGAAGCAAACGGTGGAAACGTTACAATTATAACTGTTGGAACGGCTGGTGACGATTCTGTAATTCGAAAAGCTTTGGCAATAGGTGCTGATGACGCCGTGCGAATTGATGCTGAACCAACAGACGCCTATTTCACCGCCATGCAAATTGCAAACTATGCGAAAGAGAATGGTTTTGACATTGTTTTGACAGGGAAAGAAACGATCAACTATAACGGTTCGCAAGTTGGAGGAATGATAGCTGAAGCGATGGATTTACCATTTGTTTCATTAGCCGCGAAATTGGATATGAACGGAAACACGGCCACAATGGAACGTGAGGTTACCGGCGGTGTTCAAGTGGTTCAAGTTAACACTCCTTTTGTTGCATCATGTGCTAAAGGAATGGCCGAACAACGTATTCCGAATATGCGCGGAATTATGGCTGCTAGAACGAAGCCATTAAATGTTGTTGCTCCCGCATCAGTGGATATGCTGACATCTTTTGTTTCCTATGACACACCAGATGCAAAGTCCTCTGTTAAACTTATAGATCCAGAAAACATGGATGAATTGGTTAATTTGTTACACAACGAAGCGAAAGTTATTTAATTACGGTCTTCGACTCCGCTCAGACCTCGATTCTCGATTATAAATGAATTAGGAAATATGAGTGCTGATTGAGCTTAGTCGAAAGCAAGCGATAAAAGAAAAGATATGATATTAGTTTATGTAAACTCAGATCACGGAATTGGCAAAAGTGCCATGGAAGTGGTTACTTACGGTAAAAAATTAGGTGATGTTACTGTTGTTACAGCAGGAGGAGCATCCGATGCAGATTTAGCTAAATTGGGGCAATATGGCGCAAGCAAGGTGATGATAGATCGCAATGCAAAAGCGGATGATGCGCAGCAATTGACAAGATTAGTTGCTACTGCAGCAGCGGCAGTTGGAGCGAAAATTATTGTTTTCTCCAACGACTTGGTCGCAAAAGCAGTAGCACCTCGTTTATCCGTAAAATTAAAAGCTGGTTTAATTTCGGGAGCAATCGCTTTACCAGAAATGGGCAGCGATTTCACTTGTAAGGTGAACGTTTTTTCAGGAAAAGCATTCGGAAATGTGAAAGTAAATTCAGATATAAAAATCATTTCACTTTTACCTAATTCCATTCAACCGGAATTAACTGGAGCCGATTGCGCAGTTGAAAATTTCGACGGAGCAGTAGGAGACATTAAAGTAAAAGTTCTTGAAACCAAAATCCCGGAAGGCGAAATCCCATTAACCGAAGCTGAAGTAGTTGTTTCTGCTGGACGTGGTTTGAAAGGTCCAGAAAATTGGGGAATGGTAGAAGATTTAGCAAAAACGTTAGGTGCTGCAACAGCTTGTTCACGCCCTGTTGCTGATATAGGCTGGAGACCTCATCATGAGCATGTTGGTCAAACTGGATTTGCAATTCGACCTAATTTGTACATTGCTGCTGGAATTTCAGGTGCAATTCAACATTTAGCAGGTGTTAATGGCTCAAAAGTTATTGTAGTTATCAATACTGACCCGGAAGCGCCTTTCTTCAAAGCTGCTGACTATGGAGTAATTGGAGATGCCTTTGAAGTATTACCTCGATTGAACGAAGCGCTTAAAAAATTCAAGGCAGCGAACAATTAATTCGTCAAGAAATATTATTTTTGGTCTGTAGATCTGTTTAGGGAAGCAAAAAATTTGCTTCCCTATTCGTTTATCGCAATCCGAACGCTAATTTTAAGCATGGAGAAAGTAAAATTGGAAATCGTAGGTTTATCCTATAGTCAGACTCAATCAGGAGCCTATGCTTTGGTATTAGCCGAGGTTGGTGGCAAAAGACGTTTACCCATAATTATTGGAGGTTTTGAGGCGCAAGCAATTGCGATAGAATTAGAAAAAATGGTTCCAACTCGACCTTTGACCCATGATTTATTCAAGAGCTTTGCCACTTCTTTTTCGATTCAAATCAAAGAAATCATCATTTACAAATTAGTTGAAGGAATTTTTTACGCTAAAATTATTTGTGAAAAAGATGGCTTTTCAACGGAAATAGATGCCCGGACATCGGATGCGGTGGCCATTGGTGTCCGATTCTCTAGTCCAATTTACACCTACGAAAACATTCTTTCTAGTGCCGGGATTCTTTTGGATGAAAATGAACCGAATGACGATCCAATGGATATCATGAATTTCGATGATGAATCGGAAGGCACTGAGATGAAAGAAGAGTTAAAATCCAAATCCATAGAAGATTTAGAGGAAGAATTGAACATTGCTATTGAAAACGAGGATTATGAGTTGGCTTCTAAAATTCGTGATGAAATAAATAAACGAACATCATAGTCTTTTCCTAATCCCAAATGGATTTAGATCCTTCTTAAGGTTTACACATACTACCTAAACGAAAGAAATATGAAGAAAATATTTTCCTTGTTGAGCATATTATTCTGTTTCCTTTTTTCTTTATCGGCGCAAAATATTGAGCAAAAATGGATTATATCAGATTCAGATAAAGATTTTATTGAATTTCAAGATAACCAATTCAAATCCTTCTTCTCAGAGGACAGTCTTCACAAAAAAGGTGATTATCAAATTCAAGACAAACTTATCTTTCTTTATGCGAATGGGGCTGATTCACCTACAAAACGGTTCAAAATTATTTCACTGACCGATTCGACTCTTCTGCTTGAGAACAAAGGTAAATCATTTGATTTCAGAAGTGAAAATCAACAAATTCCAATTCTCAAATCTGACAAACTGAAAGAGAGCCGTGGGATGAATTTAGAAAGTATTCTTCGAGGAATAGTAGGAATGCTAGCATTGCTATTGATTG
>JAHEMP010000362.1 GCA_024643585.1 Crocinitomicaceae bacterium
TCAAATCCAAAGGCCGTCTGAACACCACCATTTGATCCAGCAATATCCCCGAATCTATGTTCAATGCGATATTCCCACATTTTTTTGCCTAATACTTCAGTGGAATGGGAATTTATTATTCTGGTTGAATTGAAAGTTTCTGTAACATCTTGACTCAATGCATAAAATGCTGAACAAAAGGTGAAGGCTCCAAGTAGTATTTTTTTCATGCTATTTGTTTTCTGCAAGTTGTTTTATATACGCCATCAAATCTTCTATCTGTTGGTCGCTCATCTTATCCTTGGTAAATCTGGGCATGTACTGATTTCTTCCAGCCATGGCATAAGTTCCTTGTCTAATTATTTGATAAATAGATAAATCATCATATCCCGTTTTATGTTTCATAAACATTTGGGCACTTAGCTTGTCATCATTCAATTTCAAATAGGTTACCCTTCCGTCCAAATGACAATACAAGCAGGCTTTCTTGTAGATAAATTTTCCATTTTCGATATCACCCCCTTCCCCATATTTTCGATCATCACGAGGCATCGTTTCCGAGAAGTGTGCTGAATAACCTTTGGTATAGGAATTATCAATAGCTTTCAACAATTCCTTTTTCTGATTGGCTGACATTTCACCTATTTGTGAAATTTTTTCTATTAAATCCTCTGATAGATTTAAGTCGGAAATCTTCAATTCGGTCTGTTTAAAATAATGCATAATAGCCTCCAACTCCCAATCTTTCAAATATCGTCCAGACGAACAATATTTCGCGCAAACTTGAATGGATTCTGGCAAAGATGTTTTTGCCTTGTTAATAATTTCGCCATATTTCTTTACATAATCATCGTTGTAAAATGACTTTCGATTATAAATACCCCAAAAGGTTGAAGCGGGTAAAAAAGGCAAATCATTTTTTCTAGCGTAATTCAGACGGTTTTCTGGATTTTGATCGGCTGGATTATCAAATTCTTTTACCAAATTGTGACAATCGGTGCAAACAAAATAAGACGAAATGGCTTTACTTTTAAAAGCACCGCGTTTTGCTCTCCCTTTTTTGATAAGTTCAAGTCCGAGAGTCGCTTTTTCTTCGTCAAAACTCATCCTATAAAATGAACTTTTCTCGTCGCCCAAGGCAATTGTTACCTCTTCTAAATTGGACTGAGATGTGAAAAATGTTCCTTCAGTTTTCCATTCAACCCTAACTTGCTTAAAAGAATAGAGCATAACCAAAGAAGCTACACTCAGTAAAACTATTACTTTGTTCATTATTGTATTTCAATCATTTGCTCGCCTATAAACATAACAAACGTATAAAAACATAATTTGGTTGGGCTGTTTTTTTACGAACATTCTATCTTGATAACTTAAATTCATTAGTTTAGTAACTGCATTCTAGGAAAATGACCAAAAAGGTATTACGAGAAGTCTATAAAGAAAAACGCAAAGAACTTTCACCCGGTGAATTAAACGCGCGTTCTATTTCAATTGTAGAACTTGCCCTTTCCTCTTTTCAAATGGAAGAAAAAATGGTGAGTCTATTCCTCCCCATTGAAAGACAAAAGGAGATCAACACCTACTCTTTGTGGGAGAAAATTACAGGTTTTGGAAGTCAAGTAGCCGTTCCCGTAATGAATGCTCAAAAAGGTGATCTTAAACATATCCTGTTTGTTAATCAAAATCAGCTGGCCGTTAATGATATAGGCGTGCCTGAACCTCAAAATGGAAAGGTAATCGCTGCCCATAAAATTGATGTCGTTTTTGTCCCTTTACTTTGCTTTGACAAGAAGGGACACCGAGTCGGATACGGCGGAGGCTATTACGATAGGTTTCTGAAAAAATGCAATCCCCAATGCAAGATTATAGGACTTTCGGTATTCCCACCAATTGAAGAAATAGAGGATATCCTTCCGACAGATATTAGGCTAGATGCCTGTGTTACACCCGACAAAGTTTATCGATTTTAGACTTGGCTTTATTATTGTCACAACTTTTTTTGATTTAAAAACGTATACATTTCTGTATGAAGTGGCTGATAATAATATCTTGGTTTGTTTTGGGCTCGGTAATTTGGGCGCCAACAGGTAAAGGTGTTTTTGGCGTTTGTGTTTCTTATCAGGCAACAGGAAATGTAACGACTTATATTGCGTACATTCAA
>JAHEMP010000363.1 GCA_024643585.1 Crocinitomicaceae bacterium
TGGTGGAGTAATTACAGCGGCCAATATCAAAACACCTACAATGGCATGTTTTCTATATTTTCGGAGAAAGGCAGCGTTTATTATTCCCAATTGCGTCAAAAGAAAACTTACAATAGGTAATAGAAAAAGTAATCCAGAATAAAAGACAGTTGATATTATCATTGAGAGCAAAGAGTTGACCGTAAAACTATTGTGTATTTGATCAGACAATGTAAAGCCACCGAAGAACTGAACACAAAGTGGAGCAACAATAAAATATCCAAAAAGAACACCAAAGAAGAAAAGTAGGCTAACCCAAAAAATGATTCCTTTGGCAACTTTTCTCTCGTTCTGCTTTAATCCTGGTTTTACAAATGACCAAAGTTGATAGAAAATATAAGGGAAAGCTATTACAACTCCTCCAATTATTGACATCATCAACGCGTATGAAAACTGGCCGGACATTTCAATGCTTTGCATATCAAAGTTGATTTCCTCGGTACATATAGCAAACCACTCACACATTAAACGATACGTTATAAAATCGGGAGAGCGAAGAATTAGAAGAACATTCTCCATAATCCAAGTTTTGAAAATCCACAGACAAATTCCCACAACCAAAATTGCAATTGCAGAACGGACTAATCTCCATCTCAATTCTTCGAGATGGTCCAAAAACGACATTTCCTTTTCTTCTTCCATAGAGAGTTCAAAAATAATCAATCAGCCCGAGGTAAGGCTTAAAATAGGTGTTCCAATTTATTTTTTTTAGTGTTAAAAAAAAGTTGTCATTTGTGTTTTTTATGATAATAATTATAGATTAATTCACTATATTCGTCTAGTAGGTTCATTTTTCTGGGCTTATATAATTGTAAACAATAAATGGCAGACGATACACTAAAAATTGCACTCCGCAAATTTTTTGGTTTTGATAGTTTTAAGGGAAGTCAAGAAAGTATAATCACCAACATATTAAATCGTAAAAATACGTTCGTGATTATGCCAACTGGTGGCGGTAAATCACTGTGTTATCAATTACCCGCTTTGCTCTCTGAAGGGACAGCGATTATCGTATCGCCATTAATTGCATTGATGAAAAATCAGGTTGATGCAATTCGAGGTGTAAGCGAAGAAGAAGGGATTGCACACGTACTTAATTCCTCGCTTACAAAAACCGAAATAACGAAAGTAAAGAGTGATATTGTTTCAGGAATTACAAAAATGCTTTTTGTTGCCCCTGAATCTTTAACGAAGCAAGAAAATATTGATTTTCTAACTTCCGTAGACGTTTCCTTTTTTGCCATCGATGAGGCGCATTGCATTTCGGAATGGGGTCACGACTTTAGACCTGAATATCGCCGTTTACGCGAGATTTTTGAGAAAATCTCAAATGTGCCAATTATTGCACTTACGGCCACTGCAACCCCTAAAGTTCAACATGATATTCAAAAGAATCTGAACATGTTGGATGCCACCGTTTTCAAATCCTCTTTTAATAGAGACAATCTCTATTATGAGATACGTCCTAAAAAAGACGTTGAGAAGGAAATTATTCGCTACATACGAGGTATGGAAGACAAAAGCGGCATAATCTATTGCTTAAGTCGCAAAAAAGTAGAAGAAATTGCGGAATTACTTCAAGTAAATGGAATCTCAGCGCTTCCTTATCATGCTGGATTAGATGCCTCAACAAGGGCAAAACACCAGGACATGTTCTTAATGGAAGATGTAAATGTAATCGTCGCCACCATAGCTTTTGGTATGGGAATAGATAAACCCGATGTTCGATTTGTTATTCATCATGACATTCCAAAATCGATTGAGAGTTATTATCAAGAAACTGGTCGTGCTGGAAGAGATGGAGGTGAAGGAGAATGCTTAGCATTTTATGCTTACAAAGACATTGAGAAATTAGAAAAATTCTTACAAGGAAAGCCAGTTGCTGAACTTGAAATTGGTCGGCAATTACTCCATGAAATAGTATCCTATGCGGAAACTTCCGTGTGCCGAAGAAAGTTTATCCTTCACTATTTCGGAGAAGAATTTGACGAAAAAGGATGCGAAGCCAATTGCGATAACTGTAGACATCCAAAAGAAAAAATTGAAGGTAAAGACTTTGTTGTAGCCTTACTGGAAACTGTGGAGGAACTTCAAGAAC
>JAHEMP010000102.1 GCA_024643585.1 Crocinitomicaceae bacterium
TTTCATAAATACAAAAATAGCAATTGAAGCAGTACTTGTAAGTTTAATCTCATTTTTAACTTGGATTCCTAAAGAAAATCAATTTAAGCAATATGTCGAAATTTTGTCAAAATTAAATCTTCCACCTAGCTTGAGCGCTTATTTCTTGAGTAGCCGTCAGACCTCTCTCCAACATGAATTTTCCTGTTATGGCAATCATTGCTGCGTTGTCTGTGCAATATTCAAATTTGGGAATATACACATTCCATCCTTTTGTTTTTCCAAGCTCGTGAATTCCGTTTCTCAATCCAGAATTTGCAGAAACTCCTCCGGCTATCGCAATTTCTTTAATACCCAATGCATCCGCAGCTTTTTCTATTTTGTTCAATAAAATATGAACGATAGTCCTTTGAATTGAAGCACATAAATCGGATTTATTTTCTTCAATAAAATTTGGATTGAGCTTTGTTTGTTTTTGCAAGAAATACAAAATAGATGTTTTTAATCCACTAAAACTAAAATCGTAACCCTCGATATTTGGTTCAGCAAATGAAAATGCATTTGGATTCCCTTCTTTCGAAAATTTATCCACCAATGGCCCCCCTGGATATGGAAAACCAAGTAATTTTGCCGTTTTATCAAATGCTTCTCCTGCCGCATCATCAATGGTCTGTCCAATAACCTCCATTTCGAGGTAATCTTTAACCATGACAATTTGTGTATGACCTCCAGAAACCGTCAAACAAAGGAAAGGAAAGGAAGGTTTTGGTTTGTTCTCATCGTCAATAAAGTGCGCCAAAACGTGTCCTTGCATGTGATTAACGTCTAACATGGGAATGTCCTTAGCTAAAGAAACAGCTTTAGCGAAGGAAGTTCCAACAACCAAAGAACCCATTAAACCTGGTCCTCGTGTAAAAGCAATTCCGTTAATATCATCCAAGCCAATTCCAGCTTTTTTTAATGCTGAATCCACTACGGGGATTAAGTTTTTTTGATGTGCGCGACTTGCTAATTCTGGAACTACACCTCCATATTCCTCATGTATCTTTTGACTTGCTATGACGTTCGATAAAATGGAACTATTTTTGAGTACAGAAGCAGAGGTGTCATCACAAGAAGATTCTATTCCTAAAATATAGATGTCGTTATGCGCCAAGATTAATTAAATTTGTTTTCGAATGTCAAAATTAATGAAATTTATAGGAAGGTTCTTATCCATTTTTGTGGATGTCCTATTCATTTTGCTAATTGTTTTGGCTTTTTCTGTTCGAACAACAAAATTTCAAACTTTTTTAGCCCAAAAAGCCACCGCATATTTGAGTAGTGAGCTCGGAACTAAAATGCACATTGAAGAAGTTGCAATTGTCTTTTTTAATCGAGTTGCGCTGGAAGGGGTTTATTTGGAAGACACCAACGGTGAAACTTTAGCGGATATTAGTACCCTTCACGTCAAGTTAAAAGCATTGGATTTCATCAAGAATAAAATAACCATCGCTTCTGTTCTACTAGATAGGGGAAACATACATTTGATAAGAGATTCAATTACTGCCGATTACAACTATTGGTTTCTTACGGACTATTTTTCATCCGGTCCCTCCTCTTCTTCAAGTAAACCTATGGCACTAGAATTAGAGAAGGTTCAATTAACCGATATCCATTTTCAATACGACGATATGCGCAAATCGTATTCCGTTTTTGGAATGGATTGGGATCATTTGGATTTTAAAAATGTGAATTTAGTAGCCAAAAATATATTAATTGATGGAGACAATGTTTCCTGTGTTATTTCTGAACTTTGCACCTCGGAGAAAAGCGGTTTTGTTTTAAATCAGCTATCCACCAAAGCCAGAATCATTCCAAAAGGCATATATCTTGACAAATTAACCATTCTGACACCAGAATCGGAAGTGTATTTTTCGAAAATGCATTTGAAAATGCACCAATTAGAAGATATATATACATTCGAGGACAGTGTAGTTTTTGATGCTTCGATTTTACCTTCAAATGTTTCCCTAAAAGATATCTCGTACTTCGCAAGTGCTTTAGAAGGAATGGATCAACAAGTTCACCTGAGCGGAAAAGTAACCCGTAAGGTTAATAACCTTCGCTTATCGGATTTAGATGTACAAACTGGTAGAAGAACAAAGTTGAAAGGAACATTTAATTTAATTGATTTCTACAATGTTGAATCTGCATTTTTTCAGGAAAAAATCGATTATGCTTATATTGATTTAAACGATATTCAAAATATTAAATTACCAGTGGATAACGGAGGAGGTTATCCTGATTTTGTCGATTACATAAAAAGACTTGGTTATTTTGAAGGCAGAAATATAAAGTTAGATGGATTTTACCATCAATTTACACTTTCAGCTGAAAATGTGAATACTGGGATCGGTTCTATTCAGATGGATAATGGACTATTATTTACGGAAAACAAATCTGCGAATTCCTATTACTTCGAAAAATCAATTGCTGGAGAATATGACATAAAAGTAAACGACTTTAATTTATCAAAATTTTTAGACGACGAAAGTTTTGGTAAAGTAGATGGAATTTTATCTTTCAGTGGGGAAGTATTTTCCAATTACGACATTCGATTTGATGAAATTGCTGGACAAATCGACAGATTTGATTTTATGGATTATTCCTATGAAAACATCATTTTAAATGAAGGGAAAATTGAGGATAACAAATTGACCGCTAAAGTTGAAGTACAAGACGACAATTTAAGCTTAATATACGATGGTATGTTTGATTTCGGTGATCAGCAGAGAATGCAGTTCACAATTGATATATCGAACGCAGTTTTGGACAATCTAGGTTTTTCAGAGATAACGAATACGGTACTTACTTCCAATTTTTCTGTGGATATAGTAGGAACGAATGAAAATAACATTTCTGGAAATATTGATTTGATTGGCTTAAAGTATAGTGAAGGAGAAAAATCTTTTGATATTCCTGCCATGAAGATTGACATTGAGAGGAGAGAAGTTAATGATAAATTAAAAATTGAAAGCGAACTTTTTGATTTAAATGTGGAAGGCAAGGTTGATTTCAATAAAATTGAAAATTCCTTTCAAAACCAATTGAGTCAAATTTTACCCTCACTGATCCAACCGGTTGTTCAAAAGAAAAAATTTCAAAAAGGTCAAAATCATTTTGACTACGTTGCTGAAATAAAAGACATGCAAGAATTTCTGAACATTTTTGCACCTGGGTTGCGCATAAACGGAGGAACTAAATTAAGCGGTAGTTACGATGAAACTGATAATGATTTTTATCTAAATCTTGAAAGTGAGCGAGTTGGATATGATAACTATGTGCTTGAAGGAATTAATTTTAAATCATCTATCCTGCAAGACAGCGTGAATTTGAATTGTATTGTTTCCAAATTTGACTTGAATGATTCAATATCGGTGAATAGTTTGAATTTATTTTCTAAAGGCTCAAAAGATGTATTTGCATCTAATTTATCTTGGAATCCCAACACTCCGAATTATTCTAATTTTCATTGGGACACAAAAATCAATAATTCATCGTCATTTGATTTTTTAATCGAACCATCTTTCATTTCAATTCAAGAAAAGAAGTGGGATATTAAGAAACCATGCGAAATTAATTACCAAGATGAATTTATCTCAATCCTCGACTTTAAATTTGAAAGTGGCAATCAATTCATATCATTAAATGGAAAAGTTTCCGAGCAATCATCCGATAAATTAAGGATGAACGTTAGCCATTTTCAGCTAGATTATTTAGGCCCTTTGTTAGAAACACCAATGGATTTGAAAGGCGAAGTAAACGGTTTTGGTGAAATATCTACGCCCTTTACGAGTATAGAGTTTAATGGAGATGCCAGTATAAAAGGGTTGTTTATAAATAGTGAGGAAGTCGGTGATCTTTTTGTACAGTCAGAATGGTTGAAAGGTGAAAATAGCATTAAACTTTTAGGGGATTTAATCTATAGGAAAACCCAAACTTTTTCGTTTGATGGTAAATACCATACAGATAGAGAAAAAGACAACTTAGACTTTAACTTAGTTTTCGATAATACAGATATACAATTTACAAATGCCTTTATGGATCCCCAGGTTGTTTCAGATATTGATGGCCGGCTAGATGGGAGATTATCTGTAAAGGGAACGCCTGATTCACCCATATTAAAAGGGAATATAGACCTTATGGATGGTAGCGCTAAGATTGGCATTTTAGGCGTGAAATTCACGACCAATGGAAAAATAAAAGTTGACCAATATGGATTCTATATGAACAATATTCCCATTTACGACGAAGACGGAAACGCTGGATCTATGGTGGGATCAATCTATCACAACAACTTTTTAGATTGGAATTTTGACTTGTCGTTTAACTTAGAGGACGATGCAGTAAATAAAGATCCTATCAACCCTTGGAAAGTGATTCCTTTGAAAAAATTCCTTGTTATGAACACAGAATACAAGGAGGGTGATTCTTATTACGGCAAGGGTTATGTTACTGGTTATGCCAATATTTATGGACAATCAAATAATCTAGAAATAAACGTAGATGTAAAAACTCAAAAAGGTACTTTCATTAATTTCCCCATGTTTGGAGCATCAGAAATTTCGGACGAAGAGGGTTTTATAACTTTTTTGAACAAGGATACTACCATAACACTTAAAAAACCAGAAATCGATTTTACAGGCGTCGATTTAAATTTGAATTTTGATGTTACGCCCGATGCAAAAATGAAAATCATTTTTGATGAAGATTTAGGCGATGCGATATCAGCTGATGGCTCTGGAGTTATCAGGATGAAATTGGACAATCTAGGAGACATTAGTTTGGATGGCACGTACAAAATAAATTCAGGTGTATATAATTTTGCGATGGGTCCAATTAAACAAAATTTTTACATCAAAGATGGAGGCACAATAACCTGGACGGGCGACCCTTACAATGCAAATTTAAACCTAAGATCGTATTATAAAGTTTCAGCAAATTTAGCTGAGATTTCAGTCGACCAACTGAGCAATACGGGTGATTCGAAGCAGGATATTTTCTGTTATCTTGATATTACGGAAAGCTTAAATTCACCGGCTATTGCTTTCGACATTGAAGCGCCAAACGCTACAGAATCTGGGAAATCTCTTATTAACAGAATTACGAGCGACCCTGAAGAATTGAATCGTCAATTTTTCTCTTTATTGTTGTTTAAATCATTTCAGCCGCTCAAAGGATCTTCGGCTGGAAGCATAGGTGCTGCATTAGACATAGCGACAAATCAAATTAATTCGGTTTTATCACAAATGTCTGAAAGCTATAAAATGGCGGTCAACATAGATGCAAATTCCCCAACGGGCGAAACTACCTTTGAATTCGGAGTTTCCAAAGAATTTCTTGACAACAGACTCATCCTAACTGGAAGTTTTGGAGTTGAAAATTCAACCAGAGGAAATCCAGATAATCAGTATCAAAACTTTTTAATAGGGGATGTAAACTTGGGTTATTTGTTGAATGAATCGGGAACATTTAGGGTGAATATTTTCAATGAATCCAATCAGTCCAACGGTATTCAAAACAACAATATCGGACTTTATAAACAAGGGGTTGGATTAAATTATCAGGAAGAATTTAATTCATTCCAAGACTTCAAAATGATTCAATATTTCTTAGACATTTTTAGAAAGAAGGGTAATAAAAGATACCCAATAAAAAGAAAACGCAGACAAATACCTGTTCCAAATGAGAACACAACTACTTCAAAAGACATAGTAGAACCAAACTAAAATAATTAGCTTTGCAGAGCTTTCAGAAATTGTAATTATATGAAAAAAGTACTTGTTGCCAATCGAGGTGAAATTGCTAGAAGAGTAATCCGCACGTTGAAGAAAATGAATATCGCCTCCGTAGCAATATATAGTGATGCCGATAGAAATGCTCCTCATGTTTTAGAAGCCGACGAAGCGGTTTATGTCGGAGAAAGCCCATCCTCTGAGAGTTATTTAAAGCAAGACTTGATCCTTCAAATTTGCAAGGACCTCAACGTTGAAGGAATTCACCCTGGATATGGATTTCTTTCAGAAAATTCAGGTTTTGCTCGAAAAGTAAAAGCCGCTGGAATGACCTTAATTGGACCTTCACCTGAATCGATGGAGGTTATGGGTGATAAACTTAGAGCCAAGCAAGCAGTGAAGGAATACAACGTACCACTGGTTCCAGGTGTTGACGAAGCCATTACCGATCCCCAAGCAGCCATTAAAGTAGCCGAATCCGTTGGATACCCAGTATTGATTAAAGCATCTGCTGGTGGTGGTGGAAAAGGAATGCGTTTGGTAGAAAATTCTGGAGAATTCATTGAGCAAATGAAATTGGCACAAAGCGAAGCCAGATCAAGTTTTGGAGACGATGCCGTTTTTATTGAAAAGTTCGTGGTTGAACCAAGACATATTGAAATTCAAGTTTTTGCCGATCGATTTGGAAACACGGTGTACTTATTTGAAAGAGAGTGTTCCATTCAACGAAGACATCAAAAAGTAATAGAAGAAGCGCCAAGTGCAATTTTGACACCGGAATTAAGGGTCAAAATGGGTGAGGCGGCAGTTGCCGTTTGTAAAGCCTGTAATTACGAAGGCGCTGGAACCGTAGAATTCTTGTTGGACGCCAATTTAGATTTCTTTTTCTTGGAAATGAATACCAGACTTCAAGTAGAGCATCCCGTTACAGAAGAAATTACTGGTCTTGACCTTGTAGAATGGCAAATTCGAGTGGCAAGAGGCGAGAAATTACCAAAAATGCAGGATGAACTTTCAATAAATGGTCACGCCATTGAAGTGAGAGTATATGCAGAAGATACCTTAAACAATTTTACGCCAGATATAGGTACACTTAGACGATACCGAATTCCTGCCGGAAAAAATACCCGAGTAGATGACGCTTTTGTTGAAGGTATGCCCATTCCAATTTATTACGATCCAATGATTGCGAAGTTGGTCATTTGGGGTAAAACGAGAGAAGAGGCTATTGAAAGAACTATTTTGGCCATTGATCACTACCAAATTTCAGGACTTAAAACAACCCTGGATTTTGGGAAATATGTTTTAAAACACCCTGCATTTAGATCTGGTAAATTTGACACCAATTTTGTGAAAGAATATTTTCAGGACCCAAAAGTCATGTACACAGCCATGCAAGAAGAGGCAGAAGCCTTGGTTCATGGTATAAATGACATTTGGGATGCAATTAAGAAAAAACAGAAAAACGAATTTGCCTCAAGAGAAATAAGTAGCTCCTGGAAAAATCAATAGGATAATAAATTTAAAGATAAAAAAAAGGCTGTCTCGATGAGACAGCCTTTTTAATTTTGGAATCCGTTTGTTAAAATTTAAAGGATACACCCGCATTTAGCAAACCACCTTGACCTATTCCAGCCGCTAGGTTGAAGCCAATGTTATCCGTTACAAAATAGCGCAATCCAATTCCTAATTTAGCGGCAATTGGAATTAGACTTTTTATATCCTCGTCTTGAAAATTCGGATCTGTTGATTCAAATGCAAAAGACCTGCTTCCATATCCTGCGCCTAAAACCGCATAGACGTCTAAATTGTCATTGTCCACAAAGTGATAATTAAAGGTAACCATCACACCCAATTTTTTGGTTAGATAGTCGTAATCATACGTTTTTAATATTGGGTTTCCTTGTCCA
>JAHEMP010000103.1 GCA_024643585.1 Crocinitomicaceae bacterium
TTTAAAAATGCGAAATCATTTGAAGTAACAGCCTTAATTAGATGATCTTTTTTAACAATTGTATCTCCTACTCCTACTGTAAAAAATGGGGTAAGGTTAAACTTTTCAGAAACATAAAGTGGATTTATACCTTTGTTGTAATTTCCGTCTGAAAGTAAGGTTATGGCACCTACATTTCTATTGTAAAAATCATTATGAATCCTTTCCAAAACCGAAGAAATATCTGTTTGATTCCCATTAAAACTTAGAGTAGACGTTGTATCTTGATTCAAAGAAACAGAATAATAATCAAACTTATCACCTAGCCTTTTTTCTAGGTTAGTTGCAAAACTACCAAGTTCTTTTCTCACCTGTATAGAATCGTTGTAGTTCAATACGGATGAGGAGTTATCGATAATTGTAATCACAACTGGTTTTTCGTCGCGGTAATTTTTGTACTCAAAAAGTACACCTAAAAGCAACAGAAATAACAGAATAAAACTAGTCGTTCTGGCAAAAATCAATAAAAATCTTTGACTCTTTTTGATCTCATTAACCCATGCTTTCTTTTTGTACAAAAGCAACGACAAGGCCACAGAAATAGCTGTCCAAGGCAAAAGCCACCAAAGTGATATGTCTGAAATCCAGTTCATTTTTTCGTTTACGAAAGTAACAAACTTAATGGTCTTTCAGCTTCAGTGAATTTTAAAAAATGGTAAATAAATTACTTTTCAGGTTCTACATAGTTTTTAATCGTAAATGACATTCCAAGGCCAAAAACAGATTTAAATTGAGTTCTTGGTCCAATATTCCCGTTTCTATCTGTAATGGCAATATCGTCATCGTAAATTATATTCCACTGTAAGGATGTTGACAACCAGTCATTTACTTTAAAGGTGAACAAGGTTTCAGCATTGACGTCGACGTTTTGAGGGTTGTCTATATAATTACTGAATAACTGTAAACTACCTTTAAACTGGATGTTTTTTGCTATTTCTTTGGAATATTTCATTTGAAGGTAGGCACCAAATTCTCCTCTAAACTGTTTACCTGCCTTAATAATTTCACCCATCGCATCATATTCTGCAGCTTTTACCCCAAAAGAACCCAAATTGGCCAACCTATCGGATTTGACAAAAGTCATTTTGGAAGCCAGTGGTGATATAAAAACTGAAAAATTATCACTTGGTTTATAGTCTACACCCAAGGCGATTGTAGCATATCCAGGCGCCATAAATCTTGAAACTGCTATTGAGTCATTTGGATAGGCGAAACCATCCAACGTCTGCGTCCTAAAATTTCCCAAAAAGGAAAAATAATAATGTTCTTTTAACTTCTTTCCTACGTTTGAATTTATCTCGACTCTGTCATCTGTTTTTTGAAACCTTTGACTACCATCTGTTATTTTACCCAAATAATTCACTGCACCTAATCCTACATAAAGATCATTGTCCCATTTAAAATTATTTTTACTGTAGTTTGCGCTGGCTCCGAAAAAACCTAATAAAGCGACATTATTTCGTCCACCTGCATTCCAATTAATAAATGCAGTTTGACTGCCGTTAAAACCAAAGACAAGTCGGTTTTTCCAATTTTTTGGCAATGTATCTGCCGACTGCGACAATACCGAATTAGCCAATATCATCAATGAAATTAGTAGTATAGTTTTCATAAATTGAGATTTTTTTGAGTAAACATAACGAAAAAAGTAAATTTAAAAAAATGCTAATTCTTGCAATTTCAATTAATTGCAAGTCATTTATTGCGGTTCAATGAGACTTGTCTTAATTTTGTATTTTTGTACTCTAAAAAAATAAAAATGAATAAAGAAGTATATATTGTTTCTGCGGTCAGAACACCTATTGGAGCGTTTATGGGAGGATTATCCACTGTTCCTGCAACTGCATTGGGATCAACAGCCATTAAAGGAGCATTGGAAAAAGGAAATGTTAATCCAGAAAATATAAATGAGGTTTTCATGGGGAACGTGTTGCAAGCTGGTGTTGGTCAGGCACCTGCGAGACAAGCGGCTTTAGGCGCTGGATTAGGCCAAAATGTACCTTGCACAACTGTAAACAAAGTATGTGCTTCTGGAATGAAAGCTGTCATGATGGGAGCCCAATCGATTATTGCGGGAGATAACGAACTAGTTGTTGCTGGAGGAATGGAAAATATGTCTATGACTCCACACTATGTCTCAGGAAGAAATGGGACCAAATTTGGAAACATCGTGATGTTGGATGGTATTACGCAAGACGGTCTACTTGATGTTTACAACAAGGTACCTATGGGCACATGTGCTGAATTATGTGCTACAGAGCATAATATTTCCAGAGAAGATCAGGATAATTTTGCAATCAATTCATACAAAAAATCTGCTGCTGCTTGGGATGCTGGCAAATTTAATGACGAAGTCGTGCCTGTTTCTGTTCCTCAGCGAAAAGGTGATCCAATTATTGTTTCTCAGGATGAAGAATATAAAAATGTTTTCTTGGATAAAATACCTAGTTTGCGACCAGCATTTAAAGGTGATGGGACTATAACAGCAGCCAACGCCTCTACCCTAAACGATGGAGCTTCTGCATTAATCCTCGCGTCAAAAGAAGCAATTGATAAATACGGTTTAAAACCAATCGGCAAAATTGTTAGTTATGCGGACGCGGCTCAAGCTCCTGAATGGTTTACGACCGCTCCGGCAAAAGCAATACCTGTTGCTTTAGGAAAAGCAAATCTTACAGTTGCAGACATTGATTTCTGGGAACTAAATGAGGCATTCGCCGTTGTAGGTATTGCCAATACTAAAATATTAGGAATTGATCCATCTAAAGTTGATGTTAATGGCGGTGCGGTTGCAATCGGTCATCCTCTTGGAAATAGTGGGTCTAGAATTTTGGTAACTCTAATTCATGTGTTAAAACAAAACAATGCTAAATTAGGTGGTGCGGGAATTTGCAATGGTGGCGGAGGCGCATCTGCTATGATTTTGGAGAATATATAAATTTAGTATTATACGAAAAAAGTCCCGCATCGAATAGATACGGGACTTTTTTCGTTACATTAATCCTCTATAATTTAATAAGCTTAATGGATTTCGAAGAACCATTAGAACTTATATTCAAAAAATATACACCTGACTTAAGATTCGTATTATCTATCTTAATACTAAATTGATCATCCACCAATTCTATGTTGTTTTTTTCAATGATAGTTCCATTTGGAGAAATTAATTGATAGAAAATATTTCCATCCAAGGCCTCTCCATTGATTTCCCATGAAATTAATGAAGGGTTCGGACGTACATTTATTGTACTATTTGATGATAAATTTTCTGTTTTTAAATAACTTGAATATGTCCCAGATCGATACTTGACTACATGTTCATAATAATCCTCCCATACTACCCATATCCTTCCTTCAAATAACATCACGTCCACTCCCCCTATTCGATCTGTATCTGCTATCACTTGAGCCGTGTTCATTCCATTAGTTATATCCTCTGTAAATTGTACCGCCAATTCTTGAACTCCATTCGAAACTTGCTTCCAAGCAAAGGCCATGGCTTTTGAATTGTAATCTACTCTTGGAAAATTTTGGGAATTCAATTGCGCCGGTGTAGTCTGATCCAAGGGAATTGCTAGAGAACCTGTCACACTAATTAGAGACGAAATATTATAGTAGACCCTAGTTGCTCCTGATGCACTACTCATATATGCCGTGTAAATACTATCACCAACAATTACTGCATCGGGACCAGATGCCGGACAAGACATGATGGACCATCCTTGTTGGTCCACTCCCATTCCGCTTGGAAATGTAAGCCCACCATCGCTTGAAACTCCAACCCAAATATCACGAACATTGTTGTTGTTATCCCTATACGGCATGGCAACTCGATTTCCATTGCTAACAATTTTACTCGGACAACAATCGCAAACCTCAGAAGTAGTGCTACTAAATTGACTTGCTAACACGCTAGCCGAAAAAGTCAATCCCATATCATTTGATCGTGATACCACCCATCTTGGATTGGTATATCCAGGATCGAAACGCATAAAGCCAACAATAGGATTTCCTTGATCGTCAACTGTTACGGTTGGGAACCGCCCCACATTATCACCAAGATAATAATCCACTCTTACTGGATTATTGAAGGTAACTCCTCCATCAAATGAAGAAGTGCAGAAAATATGATTATTTGTGTCTGTGTCAGGAACGACTTTGTAAACGGCAAAAACAGTATCTCCTTTTGAAGCGATATCTGGCCCCATCCAATTGGCCCCTGCAATATTTACAGAATTTGGGCTTAAAGTAACAGGCACGGTAAAGCCATTGCCATTCCACTTTGAAAAATGCATTGCCCCATTCCCATACCAAGAAACTAAAGGATTTCCGGAGGCGTCACCCACAATTCTTGGAAAATTATATCCATAACCTGATAAAGAAACAGATGAGCTCGTGTCCCAAATTATTTGATTTTGTCCAAAACAAGTTGCAGAAGAAATAATTAAAAAAAATAGTCCTATTTTCATTTTTTCGACGTTTTAATTCACTAATCTACAATATTTTCGATTTAAGAAGTGGATAAAAAATCCTGCAGAATAAAAGGTATAAATTGACAATCCAGAAATTAGAATTCCCAACTCAGTAGCTAAATAATGTAATTTCGAATTTCCAAAAACACTTACTTTTTTCTAGCAATATATAGAATTTCACTTGATGGAATTCTATATCTTTCAAACTTCTCTGCAGATATTTTGTCTTTCAAATGGAATTCTTCTACCTCGAATCCTGCTCTTCGCAAGTAATCGGGATAATCTAACCCAAATAAACGAACATGATCTTTTTGCCAAAAATGTTTTTCTCTTTCTTCAGGACTTGTAATTGACGCGTCCTCATATGTTGTTGTTCTGGTAACGTCTTGAGGAACCTGCATAATTGCCCATCCACCTGATTTCATAACACGAAAAAGCTCGCTCATACAAATATTTGGATTGTCGACATGTTCCATTACATGATTGCAGAATACAACGTCAAATTTATTATCTTCTAATGGGATGGAATGCAAATCAAAATGCATATCAGCAATTGGACTAACCAAATCAGCTGTTAAATAATCTAAATTTTTCTGAACCTTGAACTTATGAATGAAACATTGTTCCGGCGCAATGTGTAAAACCTTTAAATCTCTTTTAAAGAAATCTGAAAAATCTCGCAAATACAGCCACATCAGTCGGTGTCTTTCCAATGTCAAATCACCTGGACAAAGCACCCCTTCTCTGTGAGCAATATTGGATCCATAGGATAAGAACTTTCGGTAACTTTTCCCGCAAACAGGACATTCTACGTTATTTCCTTTGTATAGCAAGGGAGCAATTGCCTTGAATGGATAGCTTAATCGGATCAGCAAAGGTCTTGGTAAGGTGTTCAGTAAAAAATTGTATACTTTTTTCATGTTTTTTTCTCGCTGAGCAAATTTAACAAAGTAATATATAAATGGTCTTAAACATTTAAAACTTTATAAATTAATCTTGTTGATTAAAAACATACATATATTTTAATCTACCTTGCAAAAAAATTCGAATATCACTTAATTTTAAGTACGATATTAAGTAATGAAAGTACGAATAGCATTTGTTTTAATACCAATTTGGATTATGACTTCTTCAAAGCATTTTGCCCAAGCCTCAATGCCAAAAGCACCTAAAAAAGACACCATACTTGAAAAGCACAAGCACAAAAGAGTCGATGATTATTATTGGATGAACCAAAGGGACACTCCCGAAGTTTTGGAGTATATAAAAAAAGAAAATGAGTATAGCGAGTCTTATTTTAATCATATACAACCGCTAGAGAAAAAATTATTGGATGAATTTGAAAAAAGGATTGATCCAAATTTGGTAAGCGCACCTTTCGTTTTGAATGGAAATACCTATCAAATTAGAAATAAAGAAGGCCATGATTATTCATACATCTATAAAATTGATGGTTTAAACGAAAGTATCTTTTTTGATGAAAACAGCAGAGCAAGAAAAAAGAGTTTTTATGATTTAGGTGATTGGGTTCCCGCTCCAAACAATGAATTACTTGCTATTAGCGAAGACTTCGTTGGACGTCGAAATTACACGATTCAATTCAGAGATAATCTTACTGGTAAATATTTAAAGGACAAAATTACTGGGACGGATGGTTCGTTGGTTTGGGCGAATGACAACAAAACTGTTTATTACGTTAAAAAAGATCCTCGCACTTTGAGGGAATTTCAAGTATGGTCCCATGTTTTGGGCCAATCTTCCTCATCTGACAAAGTTGTGTACGAAGAAAAAGATGAAAAATTCTCTATTTACATATCTAAAGCGATGACTAAGGAGTACATCCAAATTGGGTCTTATTCTTCTTTGACATCTGAAATCAGAATTATAAATGCAAATAATACCTCTGAGAAACCTATTGTGTTTTTACCAAGGGAAACTGGCCACATCTATTCGGTTGATTTTCATGAAAATGGTTTTTACATAACGACAAACAAGGATGCAAAAAACAGAAAGATACTGTTTACGAGCACGATACCAAAAAACCTGGAAGCTTGTTCATTGATTCAAGCTGAAAACAAGCTTATCCTTATAGAAAATACTTTGGTCTTTAAAAATCACATTGTAGTTGAAGAGCGAAAAGATGGATTGCAAAAAATAAAACTTATAGGTATAGAAAAACCTCAAATCGACTATATACAATTCGACGAAGAAACTTATACTTTAGGCTTCGCTTTAAATGATGATTATGTAGGTGGTATTTTTAATTTTAGCTACAATTCATTTACTGTACCAGCGAGTATTTTTAAATACGAATTAGAGACTGGAAAAAAGGAACTCTTTCATCAAACAAAACTTATTGACCCTAATTTTAAGAGTGAAAATTACGAAACTAAACGAGTGTGGGCAATCGCTAATGATGGAAATAAAATTCCTATTTCAATGGTCTATAAAAAAGGTCTGGATTTGTCAAAAGCTCCCATTTTGTTATATGGTTACGGCTCTTACGGATATACTATTCCAGACGTTTTTTCAGCCACAAGGCTCAGTTTAATAGATCGTGGATTTGTTTTTGCCATTGCGCACATTCGTGGAGGCAAATACCTAGGTGAATCTTGGTATGAAGACGGAAAATTCCTAAAAAAGAAAAATACTTTTACGGATTTCATCAATGCTGCCGAATATCTCGGGAGGCATGGATACTGTGATCCTGATAGAATATATGCTTTGGGCGGATCTGCTGGTGGTTTGTTAATGGGTGCAATTACAAACATGGCTCCTTATTTATGGAAAGGTATTATCAGTCAAGTTCCTTTTGTCGACGTTGTGACTACAATGTTAGATAACACAATTCCACTTACGGTTGGGGAATACGAAGAATGGGGAAATCCGAATGAATTGGAATATTACGAATACATGTTAAGTTATTCGCCTTATGACAATTTAAGAAAGATCAACTATCCAGCAATGTATATCACAACTGGTTATCATGATTCCCAAGTGCAATATTGGGAACCATTAAAATATATTGCCAAAATCAGAGAGCTAAAAACAGACAATAATCCCTTACTTTTTGAATGTAATTTGGACGCAGGCCATGGTGGTGGATCCGGCAGAACAGCCGAAAGAAAAGAAATAGCCAGAATTT
>JAHEMP010000364.1 GCA_024643585.1 Crocinitomicaceae bacterium
TTTGGTTTTGGCTTTTTTCTTCGCCATGTATCTTCGTTGGTGGAAGAGACAATCTATAGTAATATCCATACTTTCATTGGCTGCCGTCATTGCCATAAGTGTCATGTCCATCCAATTGGATTGGTTTGAAGGTTTTAATTCCATTTTGGCCTTTCAACCCAACTTGTATGCTTCGAGCGAACTTTTCCCAAATTTTGCAGCCTACCTTGTCAATGCAATGTTGTTTATTCTGATTTGCAATGCCGGCACATTTGCACTGAAATCAATGAAAAACGAAAAAATTAAAACAGTTTATTCACTGATAATTTATTTCGGTTTTTTCATTTTTTGGTATTTCTTTTTGGTCGCG
The DNA here is from genome assembly GCA_024643585.1 of Crocinitomicaceae bacterium. Classification (GTDB taxonomy): domain Bacteria; phylum Bacteroidota; class Bacteroidia; order Flavobacteriales_D; family Crocinitomicaceae; genus UBA2040. The sequence goes on from JAHEMP010000364.1 coordinate 350, forward strand.
ATTAAAGGACTTATTGAAAATTCCACCATTCCTTTTCACATCAATCATTTGTTTGAACTGAATATCTATTCCTTACTTTCTATCGGTTCAACAGGTATTATTTTTCACGCGTATTTGCGCTTGCTCTATTTTTCCTCCTTGCGGTTGTGGAAATCAAATATTTCACTGTCAAGATTAGTCGTTGCCACTTTTGTTTCAGGCTTTTTCTACTTCCTCTTCGAAATTAATTTTGGGAATCAGATGTTATTTTCTTCTCTTTTCCCATTTTTATTTTTATTGGTTCTGCTCTATTTTAAAAATGGTGAAAATAGCCGCATTGGTTTTAAACAAGGATTGGTTTTGTTCTTTTTATTTACGCTCTGCATGGCCACGAGCATTGGTGTTTTCAACGATAGGAAAGAGCGAAGCGATAGAGAATTGTACGCCAATCAGTTAAAAACAGACAGGGACATAATTACCGAATTGGAATTTGTAAAAGTGGAGGAGAAGTTGAAAAAAGACATTTTCTTGGCCCGCTTCATACAAGAACCTCGTAAAATTGGGTCTTCAGAATTTCAGGAGGGAATTGAACGCAGAAATTTTAATGGCTTTTGGGAACAGTATGACATGGAGTTTTATTTGTTCGATGAAAAAGGAAATCCACTAGTGGAAAATGATAGCAAAACCAGGGATGAATTAGACAGAGTGATAAATTTTAACGGAACGCCATCCGAAGTCGATTCGTTTTCCTTTTTTATTGCGGACTATGTTGAGCAATATTCTTATTTGTTTCGCATGCCCTTGTCAGCCAAAACGGGAGAAAAAGGTGTGTTTTATGCTACCTTAAAATCGAAACGGGTACCGGAAGAAATAGGCTTTCCAAGATTGTTGATCTCCAATCAAGCGAAGGTATTTCAATCGCTAGAAAGTTATTCGATTGCCAAATACTACAACGGCCAACTGCAAAATCGATATGGCTTTTTCTCTTATCCAACGGTTATAGATGCAATTGCCCGAACCAATGGAGACACACGATTTTACATCAATTACAAAGAGTACAATCACTATTTTTTAAAGAAGGGTGCAAACGATTATCTCGTGCTTTCGACAAAAAATTTCACGTGGTTTGATTTGCTAACTACCTTTTCGTATTTGTTTTGCTTTTTAGGTATACTCTTGCTGCCGTTACTTTTTCAATTGAACGAAGACCAATTCGAAAAAGGTACTTTGACCTTGGCGGTAAAAATACAATTGATGCTCATTTTGTTGGTCTTTCTTTCCTTGCTCATATACGGTTGGGGAAGTGGTATTTTTGTTCGAAATCAATACAATGAATATACCAATCGGGTAATTACGGAAAAACTAAATTCGGTAAAAGTAGAGTTTCAGTCCAAGTTTGGTGGCGAAAAAAATATCACGATTGACAAGGATGGTAACAAGATGTCATACTATTTAAAGAAGTTTGCCAAAGTTTTCGTTACTGACATCAACTTCTACGATACAAAAGGGTATTTGTTGGCCAGTTCTAGACCAAAAGTCTTCAATATTGGTTTGATCAGTGAGCAAATGAACCCACTTGCTTTACAAGAGATGAAATTGAACTTTGAAAGTGAGTTTATTCATCAAGAGCGCATTGGAACGTTGGACTTTTCGAGTGCCTATATGCCTTATTACAACAGTGAAAATCAAATGCAAGGCTTCTTAAATCTTCAGCATTTCGGGCAGCAAAAAGATTTTGAATTTCAAATTCAACGATTCTTGACGGCAATTATTAATGTGTTTATG
>JAHEMP010000104.1 GCA_024643585.1 Crocinitomicaceae bacterium
ATCCTCTCTTTTAAACGACCATTTTCAATCCCTAAAAATATTGGGCGCTGGCCAAACTGCAATGGTATACACCCAAGTATCCAACGATTCGATACGAAATATTAAAAGTCCATTCGATAGATTCTAATTTTTGTTTAATTTTCACAATAATAGAATCCTTAAAAAAGGGACATACATCCGCTTATTTGTTGTGTAAATCTCATAAAATAGGACCTATAAGTAAGTTATGCCCAATTTTAAAAGACCCCAGAAAACAAACTAGATTGAATGAAAAAATTATTTTTAACGCTTATCTTAATCACTCCAAAAATAATCTTTGGTCAAGACCTGACGGATAAAATCAATTCAATAGTTCATAAATATGACTCAATAAGTGATTACAATGGGATAATTATTGTTGGCTTAAACCCTACTAATATTTTGACATTTCAGTACGGCTATAAAGACGTTGAAAAAGAATCTGAGAGAATTTCAATGAATGACAAATTTGATCTCGCTTCCTTAACTAAACAATTTACTGGGCTTGCAATTTTGCAACTTATAGACAAAAAACGTATCAACGAAAATGATTCGATTTTTAAGTATTTACCAGAACTAAAACCAAAAATAGGCAATGTGACGATTAGACAATTGGCTAATCATACAAATGGAATACACGACTTCTATTCTTTAACTCAAAGACACGACACTCTTGACAATCAAAAGGTTTTGAATATATTATCTCAAATTGATACAACTGTATTTGAACCAGGTACTAAATGGGGTTATTCAAATTCAGGTTATTTATTACTTTCTACGATTGTTGAAAGAGTCTCAAAAATGACTTTTCAAGATTATTGTTTCAAAAATATTCTTTTCCCTTTAGGTATGAAGTCTTCAATTTTTGCACCTGCGGACAACGTACTGAATGGCTTTGACTTTGACTTAAAACCATTAAAATACAACGCATTCAGTTCAGGAGAGTCAGGACTTTATGCAACAGGAAATGACATAATGTCATATTATAAAAATGTAAGTAAAAGTAAGAAATGGCGTAAATACTTTACGTTAGCAAAAAAATTATCAGATAAAAGCAATACAGAGAATTGGGATTACGGATTTGGTTGGTTTTATACTGTCGATAGTTTAGGTGAATTCAGAGCACATTCAGGCAGAAATAATGGGGCAGATACTTATATTCGATGGTACGACAATGATGTATTCATTTGCTTACTATCAAACAAGAGACTATCCTACTTCAAAGAATTAAGAGAGGAAATTTCTAATTTAATAATTGAAGAGACAAAATGAACAAAAGAAAAACTGGGCATAACAGCACCTACAAGAAATTGGCGGTTCTGTGGTTAATTGAAGCTTTTTACTTCGTATCAAGTTCAGTGCTGGCAGACAGTTTAGTGCTTCGAAATCGCCAACTTCTTGTAGCTGCAAAACGTAAAATTTTGTAATGAAAATTCAATAAACCATGCTAAAATTCTTACGAAAAACTCGTCAAAGCCTCCTGTCAGAAGGCAAAACTAGAAAGTATATAAATTATGCAATTGGAGAAATTGTACTCGTTGTAATCGGAATATTAATTGCCTTGCAAATTAATAATTGGAATATAAAGCGAAACGATAGAAACAGAGAGGCAAAATACCAAGCAAACATAGTGCTTGACCTAAAAAAAGATCTGGTTCGACTTGATTATCTAATAGAATTTAGAAAGAGTAGATTGATAGGAGACAAAAAACTTTTGCAAATACTCAATGGGGCGCCAATTGATAACGTAACCGAGACAACAAAAAATGTCGTCAATTCAATGATGGAGGAAAATTTCTCTGCGAACAACACTACTTTTTTAGAATTGTCCAATTCCGGAAATCTAAACGTTATTTCCAATGATTCTATAAAATTCCTTCTCCTTGAATTAGAAGCGCTCTACAAAACAAACAATTTGAGCATCGCGCATGAAACATTTGATTACCGCGAATACATTTCCAAACCGGTCTTAAAAAACGTAAATATTGATCAGCTATTTCCAATATATTTAGGAACCAAAACCGTAGAAGATCAAAAGATATCTATTAATACTTTTGATTCTTTGTTTGAGAACAGAGAATATAAAAATGGTCTATTCATAATGTCGTTCATGTCAAATGGATACTTAACAACTTATGATACGATGAAAAAGAAATCACAAAAAATAATTGATTTGATAGAACGAGAAAACCGTTGAAAATTATTATCGAAACATGCACTACGATTATTCATCAGAAAAACACTAAAAAAAATAGTTGCTTGAGCTCTAACCCAAACAACTATTTCGATTGCATAAGCAATAGTAGTATTCTTACTATTTCGATTTTACATCATCGGTTTCTCTGGAGATGTAGTTGCACTCATATCCCTTACGCATTTGTAAGAACCATCTCTCTTTTCAAAATAGGACATGTAATTTCCATGCTCTAGCTCTTTTCCAGAAGAGTCAAATCGAGTCCATGAACCAATTTCAACAACCATTCCACCTTCTGCGTACAAATCAACAATTTTATATTCGCTATAGCCACCTGTTGTGTCACTAGCAATATTTTTTGCGATTTTTGCCGTAATTGCCGCTTTTCCGACCGCTGGTTCTTGATACTGTCCATAACTTACTGCATCATCACTGTAATAGTTTGCCACTGCATCCGCATCCTTGACTTTTTCACCAGCCGCATACGCGTCCTCCATAGCTTGAATTTCCGTTCTGACCTGTTCCATATCGACGGCCATTACTTCTTCCTTAACTTCCTCTTCTTTGGTGGCGCACGCCGTAACGAATAATGCCCCAATTACCAATAATCCAAATGATTTAATAAAATGTCTCATAATAGTTCATATTTAATTGAATATCAATGTACAAATTAAAATTGAATCCACGTCTACATCATTTGTAAATTTTACTCAAGCCGTGATTTGAATTTCGAGCCACCTTTTTAATAGACCAAGAATGATAACTTTGTCCTTGGAACAAATTTAACTATGAAATACATCAAGGGGTTTGACACTTTGCGAGCAATTGCTATTCTTCTGGTTCTTTCGTCTCATTTAGGACTTTATCATTGGTTGCCCGAAAACGATTACTTACGCAAACGTGTTTGGCTTTTAATTTCTGGAACAACCGGTGTACAAGTCTTCTTTACGCTAAGTGGTTTTTTGATTACTCGGTTGCTTTTGCATGAACTTGAAGAATACAAAACAATCTTTTTTAAAAACTTCTATATTCGTCGTTTTTTAAGATTATTACCTCCCCTTATCCTATTTTATACAGCAATTGCCCTTTTTATGTGGATGGATGAAATTTCAAATTCACCTAAAGGTTTCTTCTTCTCTTTTTTCTATTTGTACAATTTCGTTCCAAAATCTTTATACACGATTGAACTTGGTCACACTTGGTCATTGGCACTAGAGGAGCAATATTACTTGATTTGGCCCTTTGTTTTGTACTACTTTTCAACGAAAAAGATTTATCAACTCATAATTTACATTCTAGTAGGCTGCATACTGGCTGTTTATATTCTTCCGAAATTTCAATTTTCAAACAACTTCAATGTCGAACGATGGTTCATACCTGCAGTAGCTCCAATAATCATTGGGTCTTTTTTCGCTTTTATAAATCATATAAAAGAAGATTTTTATTCTACTTACTTTCAAAATGAAAAGAAACTGCTTTTGACGGCTATTCTGCTATTCTTATTTCCATTGTACTCACCTCTTTTAAGTTTATCTTTTATAGCCCAGTCCATTGCAATTTCAATTCTATTAATTTGGATTGTCTACAATCAATCATCCAAATTGACCTCCATACTCAATACTAAAACATTCTCTTATATCGGGAAAATTTCCTATGGTCTTTACGTTTATCAAGGGCTATTTCTTACGACAGGGCCTGCCGGGGAAATGTGGATACAGAAATTTCCGCAGAATATTTTATTGACCTTCGTAACTGCCATTCTATCGTATCATCTGTTGGAAAAACCGATATTAAAATTTAAGAAAAAATTCAGCCCGACTGTTAATTCAATAAGCTAAATTGGCTGAATGAAATTGACGCCACAATTATTTCTAGTGTATAGAACAACCTAGGTTTCTATTCGTTTACAATAGAAGTCCGTTCAATTTTAGTCTAGTCGAAGTTAAAATGAAAATATTACTTACAGGTTCCACAGGATATATTGGGAAACGACTGCTTCCTGTTCTCATTGAGGCAGGCCATGAAGTAGTTTGTTGCGTTAGAGACGTTAAAAGATTTAATCCTCCTGAATCTTTGGCAAATAGAATCTCTGTTCTGCAAATCGATTTATTGGACCCAAAATCATTGGAAAAAATTCCTCTTGATATTGATGGCGCCTATTACTTGGTGCATTCTATGTCTTCAAAAGGCGATTATGAAAAGATGGAGGAAGAATCGGCCATCAATTTTCGCGAAGCACTCAACCGAACGGCTGCAAAACATGTCATTTATTTAAGCGGAATTGTAAACGAGGAAGAACTTTCTAAGCATTTATCTTCAAGAAAGAACGTGGAAATTGAACTGGCCAAAGGCAATTACAATTTCACCGCACTCCGAGCCGGAATAATAATCGGTTCTGGAAGTGCATCTTTCGAAATCATTCGAGACATCGTTGAGAAGCTACCAATTATGATCACGCCAAAATGGTTGAATACCAAATGTCAACCCATAGGCATTCGTGATGTAATAAGCTTTCTATCAAAATCGTTGTTTAACCCAGCAACCTACAATCAAGATTTCGACATAGGCGGACCGGATATTCTTTCTTATAAGGAAATGCTCTTAGAATATGGCAAGGAGAGAAACTTAAAAAGAAGAATAATGGTCGTTCCCATTATGACGCCAAAACTCTCTTCTTATTGGTTGTATTTTGTAACGTCTACCTCCTACAATCTAGCGACCTCTCTGGTTAATAGTATGAAAATTGAAGTGGTTTGTAGAGACAACCGTTTGAATAAATTACTGGATATCAAACCCTTAAATTACAAGGAATCATTAAAAAGTGCCTTTCGAAAAATAGAAAACAACGAAATTGTATCGAGTTGGAAGGATGCTTATTCTAGCAGCGGAATCACGTTTGGAATTTCAGAATTTATCCAAGTTCCAACCTACGGATGTTTCAAGGATATACAGAAACGTCAAATTGAAAATCTTGAGGATTGTAAAGCGAAAATCTGGAAAATTGGGGGTGAAACTGGTTGGTATTATGGGAATTGGCTTTGGAGCTTAAGAGGTATTCTAGACAAAATGGTGGGTGGAGTTGGTTTGAGAAGGGGCCGCACTAGTCCAACAGAAATACACGTTGGAGATGTGATTGACTTTTGGCGCGTACTTTATGCCGATAGAAAAGAAGGTCGATTGCTCCTATTTGCCGAAATGAAATTGCCTGGTGAAGCTTGGTTGGAATTTAAAGTTCAAGACAATCAGTTGATACAAACCGCAACATTTCGACCTTTAGGTCTAGCAGGCAGAATGTACTGGTATCTTGTTTTGCCCTTTCATGGTTTTATTTTCAAAGGATTGATCAATCAACTGACGAAGAAAAGAGAATAATCCAGTTTTATTAATGGCGCCAGCCATATAATGAGTATATTCAAAGTGAACTGCTCCATATTGTGAATAAACAAAAGTTTTCTCAAAAACAATTTGTGAATCTTTCTGCTTGACAATAAAGTACTGTACTATAAGTTGTTCGATAAATTTGAGTTGCGCAAATCGCAAATATAAAATTAGTGTTGCGCAAATCGATTGAAAAACTTACGATTCGTGGTCTACTTTTATCATCAACAAAGCGATGAATTAAATTACCAATTAAAACGAATGATTATGAAAACAAAGACTTTTTCCACACTAGCAATTATTTTCGCGGTAGGAATCTTATTGGGTTCTTGCTCCAATTACAATTCAATTCAATACCGTAAATCAAGCCGGATTTCTACACCGGTTCAAAAAACCGAAGTAACTAAGGTCGAAAAAGCTACGGTAAATACCGACCTTACTGAAGATAATTACGAGAAAATTGAAGAGCAAACTTCCATTCCTAATGTGATAGTTAATGACGACAACAATACGGCAATCGTCGCTAATTCAAGCATTAAATCCATTGAAAAACTCGTAAAACAACAATTAACAAAAACCAAAAATAAAATTGAATCAAAATCTGTAAAAAATTTAAAAAAGCGTCATATCTCCAACAGTCCAAATGAGGATGACGATTCAGTATCCGATGAACGCCAAACCTTCGATATTATGCATTGGTTCGTATTAGGACTGTTACTCGCTGGATTTGCAACTATTGCTCTTGGTTTTGTTTCATATTTTGAACTTTTCTTCTTGGCAGGAATACTTATACTATTGGCAACCTATATTTTGTCGATTCTTCACATCTTTTTCTTAGCTAAAAGAGTTCCTGAAAAGGATAAATCGAAAAGCTTTGACAATAGGTTGTTTTTTTCACAATTCGTATTTATCTCGGGAACCGTCCTGCTAGCTCTGGCAATTCTTGGTTTATCACTTCTTCTATTGTTTTGGTTCATTTAAAATTATCTTGAAGACCAATAAAATTATGATTTATGAAAGCTTTTTCAACCAAGGTGCCAGAAAATGAATGAGATGTTTAGTTCAAGCGTCGATTTACCTTTTCAAATGTTGTTTATATTCTATCTTTAATTGGCTTTATTCTTTCATCTATCATTGGCATGTTAATTGTGGTTAGTCTTGTTTTTAGGCCTTTTATCATTAATTTAAGTTTTTATGCTAAAAACAAGACTACCCGCATTTTATATGTTGTTATTGTGTTCTTTAACTGTTTTTTCTCAAAAAAAAATTAATCTGGGTTTATGTGATACATTGCCCAGATTATTTTTTGAAAAAGACTATGAAAGTATTTACATAGAAAATGGATCAGGGTATTGTTTGTCGCCAGTCAAAGTTCTTGACCATCGAATTGCAAATTTCAAAAACTTGAAATCCTTGTACTTTGAAAATCAACCCACTTTTTCATCCAATATTTTCCAGTTTTTACCTCCGGAAATTAATCAACTAGGAAAACTTGAGAGCCTTAATACCAATGTTTCAATAAAAGAAGCTTATCAAATACCTTCTTTGAAAACCCTTGCACTAAGAATCCATTATCCAGAGTCCATTCAGGCGATACAGGATGCCGATTTTAGGATTTTAGAAAACTTGGAATATTTGTATCTTCAATTCGGTTCTCCAATGGAGAAGGATTACACCCTGAATGGGGTCAGCGAATTAAAGAACCTAAAAGAAGTAGAAATCTATCGACCCAATCAAAATATGATTGACGATATTTTAAAAAATCCCTATATCGAAACTATTAGAGTTAAAGATTCAAAAGGAATTACTTTCGACTTTCGTCAAGCTGTTAATTTGAAATCCATTCACCTCGATGACAATAATCTCACACAAATTCCTCCGTCGATTTTTGAATTGAAAAACTTAACTACCCTAATAATAAACTCCAATTCTATAGAGGTAATTCCAGATGAAATAGGGCAATTGACTTCTTTGGTACTCTTAAATGTTGGTAGAAATAAAATTAAGCAGCTGCCCGATGCAATTCTAAATTGCAAAGAACTTAG
>JAHEMP010000105.1 GCA_024643585.1 Crocinitomicaceae bacterium
CGCGATCCGTCACCCAAATAGCAAACCATTTTGCGTTAAATAATAAATTGTGAATAACTTCGGTCTACTGCCGAAACAAAAAACGACCAAAACCATTAATTTCCCGCAAATTTAAATTGATTTATTCTATTCTATGGAAGAAACACTCGTTCAATCAAAAATTACGCGACATGTAAAAGAAGCGGTTCAAGAGCAAATTAAAGAAGCTAAAGTATTGCTAGTGCAAGGTCCGAAAGGCATCGGTAAAACGGATTTTGTTTTGGATATTTTGTCCGATTTAGGCTGGTCGTATTCTATGGTATCACGCAAGGACTACAAAGTTTTACAAAGTGAAAAAGAGATAGACGATTTCTTAAAAGAGAAAACAGGAGATGCACAAATATTAATCCTAAGAGATGCAGAACATTTTGGTCAATTGCAACTGTTGCTCGAAATGATTTTGGCAAGTGATCATGCACCTCGAATAGTCCTTCTCACTTCATTTCAAGCGCCGATTGATGAGTTTTTAGTAGAAGCGCTAAGAGCAAATGACTTGATTGTTGAGTTGACTCCCTTTTCATTTTACGAATTGGCAAAATTCAAAGGAATGGCTAGTTTGGAAAAAGAATTGGAGGATCGTTTGGTTTTCGGATCCTATCCAGCCGTCATCAACAACCCTGAAAACGCAGAGGAGATTATCAATGAATTATTAGAACAGATTCTAACAACACAGTTGGGAGCGAACGATAGAATCAACAAGAAAAAGCAGATGATCTCGGTATTGAAAACCTTAGCTTTTGAAATGGGCGAAGTAATTTCCTATAACGATATAGGTACGCGTTGCGACTTGGATAACGAAACCGTTGAACGGTATGTGGAGTTGTTCGAAAAAGCATTTTTAATTTATCGTGTTCCTTCCTATTATGGAGGGAACAAATACGAAATGAAAAAAGGAACGTCTGTCTATTTTGCTGACAACGGGCTCCGAAATGCATTGATAAATAATTTCAACAGCATGGATTGGAGAAACGATGCAACTCAATTGTGGAGGAATTGGTTGTTGGTGGAGAAGATAAAATGGAATAGAAATCTAGGCAAAACAGTGACTTATTTCACATGGAAAACACATACAAAGCAAAATGTAGATTGCATTGAAATTGAAAATGGAAGAATGAGGGCGTATCAAACTTCTTGGACGAAAAAGAAAACTGTTCGTTTTCCAGCGGGCTTTTTAAAATATTACCCGGATGCTGAAACTTTTCAATTGAACAAAAGCTCCTATTGGGGCTTTCTATCCTCTAAGAGATAATGCAAGAATCTAAATTCATAACTCGAATTGCCGATTTTATAATTGAAAACGAATGGCCTTTAGAAGATTTGGTCATCATACTTCCGTCAAACCGTGCGAGAAAATACTTGGAAATTGAGTTGGCGTCAAAATTTGACCACCCCATTTTTGCACCACAAATACTTACAATCGACAATTGGATTAGAAGTGCTAGTTCGCACAAAGTTGTCGATAAACTGAATATTTTGTTTGAATTGTACAGCGTGCATTTGGAAATCGAACAAGATGTAACGGATAGATCTTTCGATGCCTTTTACAATTGGGCCACAACACTTTTAGCCGATTTTGAAGAAATAGATAAATATTTAGTCGACCCAAAACAGCTGTTCAAGAATTTAAAGGACATAAAAGACATTGAAAACTGGAGCTTCAATTCTGAAGAATTGAGTGAAACTCAACAGAAGTTTTTGGAATTCTGGGATCGGTTGCCGCAATATTATGAAGGGCTGCGAGAAAAATTAAACAAAAAAAATTGGGCATACGGTGGAATGGCCTTTCGGGAAGTGGCAGAGAATATTGAATTGGTCTCACCGAGAGAAGACAAACGCATTTTTATTTTTGCAGGCTTCAATGCCCTCTCCTTGTCGGAAATGACCATTATTCGTAAACTATACGTTCGTGGAAATGCCCACATTTTGCAAAATATAGATGCTTTTTATTACAAGGCAAAACACCATGAGGCGGGATATTTCCAACGTTCCCTGAATGAATTTCTTAGTCGAAAACCAGAAAATTTCTTGGAAAATGATATGCTCACCAAGGAAAAAAATATTGAATTAATATCTTGCGCTCAAGGCATCGGGCAGGTTAACGTGGCAGCAACTATTTTGTCTAAAATGACCGAAAACGAATTAAACGACACCTTGCTATTGCTCGCTGACGAGTCGCTTGCCGCTCCAATGATGAAGAATTTGCCTTTGAACATCGGCCGGGCAAACATCACTATGGGACTTCAATTGCACAATACTTCCGTCAAATTATGGGTGGATTTATTGTTCTCAGTTCAAGAGAATTTTACGCGCTTTAAAACCAAAAGTTTGTACCACAAAGACTTGTTTAAGTTGTGGCAACATCCATTTTATCAAGCGTTTACGAGCAAAGAGATCATAGGAAAGCAACGTCAATTAGAGAATTATATCATTTCTAGGAACCGTATTTTTCTTTCGCCAAACAGCGTCTCCTTGGAAACCAAACCCATCGAGCAACTTTTCGAAGTCTTAATGCAACCCTGGAACAATGATTTTGGAAAAGCATTGAACCAAATGCGGGAATTGAATAGGAAAATTTATCCTATACTGAAAAAAGAGAACGAATTTGAGAAGGCAATCCTTCGAACTTTCGATAAATCCATAATCGCTTTTCAGAACACGCTGGGTGAAGATTTTCCAGAAATGAGTTTGCGAACCTTCAAGTTGCTATTCCAGCAAAACTGGGGTAGTCAGCGAATTGCGTATGAAGGAACCCCAACCGAAGGATTGCAAATGATGGGACTCCTCGAAACGCGTATGCTCGATTTTAAAAACATCATTTGTCTCGGTTTAAATGAAGGCACAATGCCTCCCGGTAACCCAATACAGACCTTGATACCGATGGACTTAAGGAATTATTTTGGGATGCCTAGAACGAGAGACAAACAAGGTCTTTTTGCCCATCACTTTTACCGATTGTTGCACAAAATGGAAAACATGACGGTGACGTATACGGCAGCACAAGAAAGTTTAAATAGCGGTGAACCCAGTCGATATATTCAACAAATGCGCCTGGAATGGGAGCGACAATCGCAGAATGTAAAAATCAGCGAGAAAACATACGTTTTGGATGCTTCAGCGGTTAAAAATCAAATGAATACCATTTCAAAAACGCCGGATATTTTGGACAAAATAGACCGAATATTGGAGAATTCTATTTCTGCCAGTGCGCTGAATACCTATTTGAATTGTCCGTTGGATTTTTATTACCGCTACATACTTGAGTACGGCGAGGAAGATCAAGTAGAGGAGGAGATGAACAACAATACTCTTGGAACAATCATCCACACGGTTTTGGAAGATTTGTATCAACCTTTTGCTCAACGCGATAAGCAAGGAAACAAAAATCCCAATCCAAAGGCTCTTGAGCCAATTGATATTGATCGAATGGTTGGCAAATATCCAGAATTGGTGAAAAGAGAGTTTAAAAAACACTACGACGAAGACGAAAATTCTTTTGCTGCTGGCAAAAACTTTCTGAGCTTCAAAATGGCTTTGAAATTGATGAAACGGTTTTTTAAAGAAGAGAAAAAATGGATATCGAATGTAAAACAGCCATTGATGATTCTGTCGTTGGAGCAGAAACTGGAAACCTCAATTACGTTAATCATACATGGACAAGAAAAAACAGTAAACCTCAAAGGTTTTATCGATAGAATGGATGGTTTTGGTGATAAAACAAGAATTGTTGACTACAAAAGCGGAAAGGTTGATCAGAAAGATTTGAGCACAAATAAAGGAAATGTTGCCGAAAATTTAAGGAAGGCTGCTGAAAAAGGTAAAATTTTACAATTGTGGATTTACGCCTACTTGTTCCGCGAAACATATGGTTATTTACCCGATGAGGTGAACATAATTTCTTTCATCAATTATCCGGATTCACCTCTTACATTGGAAACGGGCGACATGTCTTTGGATGATTTTGTTGAAGCCTTACCAGACGTTTTAACTGAAATATTTGAAGAAATGTATGATGCGGACATTCCTTTTACACACAATTCAGAGCAATATATATCCTATTGCCAGTATTGTTAAAATGAACGGGAAATTAAGCTTGGAAACAATATAAAATGAAAAAATCCTGACATGCATTCAAAGAGGAGTAAATGCATGGCAGGATTTTGCTTAAATAAAACCTTATCACAATAACGGACAAATAATTGAATTAGTTGCCTGAAACAGAAAGTTTTTTACAATTTATTTTTAATAACTTAGTAAAGCGCTCGTTTTAAGGCACTTCTGTAGTCTTTTATTTCTTCTCTATTTATCTTGTGATCTGCTTGAATCAGCAAATTCAACAAGTAACTTAGGTTTTCTTGGTCTTCAATTCCTTCGATTGGGTATTCATTACCTTCCTCATCCTCATCGTATTGACCTTCAACGTCAAAAGTTTGATTCTCCGTTAAGTATTCATATGTCAAGCGCAAAACTTTTGTAACTAATGGATCTTCCTCCTTTTTAGCAATTTCACGAATTTCTTTTAACGCGTCAACTATTCCTTTGGCAAGAATTCCTTCTTTCTCCACTTTTTTGATGACAGCTTCTAATTTTGTATTGGCAACTAAGGTTTTCATTCTCTAATATTTCTTAAGTCAAAAATTGACCCAATTTGAGCACAAATGTAAACAATTGACTAGAATTCTAATTCATTTAGGAGCACTTTACACAAAAAAGTTCCCTTTCACAATTAAACGTTGACAAATGCCTGATATTTATTTGCTATTTTACCTACAAAAAAGGATTGAAAGTTTAATTTTGTAAAAAGCCCATTCTGATTTGATACATCTCATTACAAAAGCAGTAATTACAGGATTCGTTTTAAGTATAATGATAGGTCCTGTATTTTTTCTACTCCTAGAAACGAGTATTAAAAAAGGAATACGAGCTGCCATTGCTTTTGATATAGGGGTTCTGCTCAGCGATTTGGTCTATATACTAATTGCCCTTAATTTTTATTACGAGGTTGAAAATTTGACCGAGGGAAAAAATCAACATCTACTGAAAATAATAGGAGGGGCTTTGTTCATAATCTACGGTATTATTACATTTTTCAAAAAGCCAAAGGATTCCAAAAAAGATAGCAAAGGGAAATTAATTCAAGATACAAGTGATTATAAGATGCTGGCCCTGAAAGGCTTTGTTTTGAATATCGCGAATCCCTTGGTGATTTTTTATTGGTTTTCTGTTATGACATTGGCAGAAAAAACAGAAGGAGATTCAACGGTCCCTATATTGTTTTTCTTAGGGGTTATCCTACTGACATTTTTTAGTTTTGATATTTTGAAAATTATTGGCGCAAAGCAATTAAGACCCTTGATGACGGATAGGCTTTTGAAAGCACTGAATCAACTGATTGGTATTGTATTTGCATGTTTTGGTATTTTCCTTCTTATCCAAGGATTTTTAGGAAGAATGTAACCGTTGGCACGCTATTTCGTTTTAATTAGCAATAACATTTTAGAAATGATTAAAAGATTAATTTTCATATTTAGTTTACTCCCTGCTTTTCTATTTTCTCAAGAAATTTTAAAGGAAAATCTTAGCAAAAAAGTCAATCTATACTATGACTACAACAAGACGAAACCTCAAGCATCTGGATACTATTACAAAGATGAATTAGGCGAAACTACCGAGAAACATGGTCGATGGAAATATTTCGATAGAATGGGAGTTTTGGAGGAGGAGCGCGATTACTATAGAGATGCTCTTTTGGGGATGGTAAAGCAATATTACCCGAATAAAAAGCCAAAAAGCGAAGGATATTTCAAGTACAACAACCAAGATTCGATTTTCCGTGAATGGTCTGAAAATGGGAAACTCACGGTTCAAGGGTATTACCAAATTGGCAAACCCATCGGAAAGTGGGAATATTATTACCGAGATGGAAGACTAAAATCAGTGGAAGAAGTGCTTGATGGGGTCAATTATTTACAAGCATTTTACCTGCCAGATTCTCTGCATTCCCAAATTTTGAAAGAAGGAAATGGTGAACTTCGCACTTTTTTTACATCGGGTTCATTAAAGGAGGTGTATTCCTATAAAAACGGCTTGAAAAATGGAAATTTTGAAGAATATAGCCCTTACGGATACTTAATGTTAACCGGTTCATTTTTGGACGGAAAGAAAGACGGTAAATGGCAATATGCCTACTACACCGGTCAAATGGAAAAAATTAGCAATTACAAAAATAATGTGCTTAATGGTGCCTATCAATATTTCTACGACAATGGTCAATTGAATGTTGAAGGGGAATACATTGACGGTAAAAAGTCGGGAAAATGGAATTGGTTCAACAACAAAGGTCAAAAAGATCAAGAGGGATTCTTCACTGAGGATTTACAAGACGGAAAGTGGACATATTACTATGCAACGGGTGAACTTTCATACAACGCAGAATACAAATTAGGCAAAGCGCACGGCTTCTGGTCCTATTTCTACAAAGATGGAAGTCGATTTAAGGAAGGAAGTTTCTTCGATGACTTAAAAGACGGCGAATGGAAAACATGGTATGAAAATGGAAATTTGTTGATGTCGGGTAAATATTCACAAGGAAAGGAAGAAGGCGAGTGGAAAAACTTTTGGGAAAACGGCACCCTGAAAAACAAGTCAACTTTTAAATCTGGCATGTTGAACGGTTCTTGGGAATCGTTTCATCAATCTAGTCGACCAAGTTTAAAAGGTACTTACAAAGACAACAACAAAACAGGGGAGTGGACATCCTATTACGACAATGGATTGCCAAAAGAAATCATCACATACAAGGTCTTTACAACGAAATCGGTAATGGATTACAGTGTCATGAAAGATTTCGAACGAACGGATTCTGAGCGCCATGGTAAGTATTATTCATTCTCTCAAAAGGACTACAAATTAGTCGAGGAAGGAAATTACTCAAGAGGTGAAAAGGACGGTGAATGGATAGCTTACCATCCTGGTGGAAAAATGGCAGCGGTAATATCCAACTATAAAAAAGGTCAGCTTCATGGTGTTCAAAAGCAATTTGATAGAAAAGGCTTAATCGTTTCAGAAATTGAATACAAGGATGGACTTCGTGATGGAAAAGTTCGTTTTTATGATAAAAAAGGAAATATCGTAAAAGAAACCAACTATAAAAATGGATTGCAGGTAATTGAAGGTACAGCAACAGGTGGTGGATTCGGCATGTAGTCAAATGAAAATTAAGAATACAATCAGCTAGTAATTTCATTGCCCGAAGGAAATTCAGACAAAGATCGTCTAACTCGTATAATAATATTTCACAACTATGGATAAACTAGTATTCGGCGCTATAATGTTGCTCTTATGTCAAAATTCATACAGCCAAAGTTTTTATGATGAATCTACGATTCAAACAATCGAAATTACATTTGCACAGTCCAATTGGGATCAACTTTTAGACAATGCTTATGTCAATGATGTCTACATTATGGCGACAAGCGTTTCGATAAATGGAACTGTTTTTGACAGTGTCGGTGTAAAGTACAAAGGGAATAGCACCTATTCACCCAATCAGGT
>JAHEMP010000106.1 GCA_024643585.1 Crocinitomicaceae bacterium
GAAAAAATCGGATCATTTTACAGAGGTAAGAGAAAGAATTGAACTAAACAAAGGTAAAATTCGGTCTAATGGACCAGATTTTTTATTGTTTCGAATGCTTGAAGCGATAATAGATAATTACTATGAGGTTTTAGAAGAAATCACTCAAAGTACCCAAAGACTAGAGAAAAGGGTAATGCGCAGCACACAATCTGAAATTTTAAAACTAATAGAACAGGATAAAAAACGTTTAGCAGAATTAAGAAAATTGGCTTTACCCATGAAGGACATCACTTCACAAATTCAAAAATCTGGAAATCCATTTTTTAGAAAAGAGAACAAATATTACTTCGACGATTTAAGAGATTATTGTACTGGAGTTCTAGAGGAAATTGACATAAACAAACAAATTTTGGATGGCCTAACAAATTTGTACTATGCAGTTCAGGGGCAAAGAATGAATGAAATAATGAAGTTGCTGACTGTTGTAAGCGCCATTTTTATTCCACTCACATTTATTGCAGGATTGTATGGGATGAACTTTGATAATATCCCAGAATTGCACATTGAGGGCGGCTATTATTACACTCTTGGAGGGATGTTAACTCTTGCTGTACTATTAATATTCTACTTCAAACGACGCGGATGGCTGGGTAAAAATTAATTTATACTCCTATGTACAAAGATGTAAAAACTTTGCTCAAATCTGAATCCGAGCAATTAAATAAATTACGAGATATTGTTTCAAAAGCTTTAACTGACCAAAGTTTAATTTTAGACAATCTACTCAATCCGCCGAAGGAAATTCTTACGCGTGGTCAAAAAGTATCAGATAAAGTAGCTCGATTTGGAGGTAGTTGGGCCTTCATAATTTCCTTTTTTATTGTTTTAACCATGTGGATTAGTTACAATTCAATAGCTCCGCTAAGGAAGGAATTCGATCCCTATCCGTTTATTTTGATGAATCTGATTCTTTCCTGCATAGCGGCATTGCAAGCGCCGATAATAATGATGAGTCAAAATAGACAGGAAGAAAAAGATAGAAAACGAAGTGAGAATGATTATTTAATCAATTTAAAAGCCGAATTAGAGATTCGTAGTTTAAATCAAAAGATAGATTTGTTGCTGGAGGAAGAAATAAAGGTTCTTTTTGACAGCCAGGCAAAACAACTCGAAATTTTGAAACGAATAGAAGCTAAACTAAAAAATTAATACAACAGAAGTTTGAACATTTAAAATTTTGCTTTGTTATAAAACCATGGCAAATTTTTTAGTAATTGGTGGGTCCTCAGGAATAGGACAGGCTATCGTTAAAACATTATCGGAAAGTGGAAATACCGTTTTCGCAAGTTATTTTACAGGAGAGAATTTGGTCGAAGTTCCTGGGGTTACTTATTTCCAATACGATGTTAAAGATACATTTCCAGATATTTCCTTTTTACCCGATTCCTTAGAAGGTTTGGTCTATTGTCCCGGTGCTATTGATCTGAAACCTTTCGGAAGAATGTCCCCAGAACAGTTCATGGAGGACTATAATTTACAAGTGATTGGAGCTGTTCGCTCTGTGCAGGCTGTTTCCTCTTTGTTGACAAAAGCAACTAGTCCGTCTATTTTGTTTTTTTCCACGGTTGCTGTTCAAATGGGTTTTCCTTTTCATGCAAAAGTCAGCTCGAGCAAAGGTGCAATAGAAGGTTTGACGAAAGCTTTGGCCGCAGAATATGCACCAAAAATACGAGTAAATGCAATTGCTCCGTCTTTAACAGACACTCCTCTTTCTTCGAAATTGTTGAGTTCTGAAGATAAAAAACTTGCAAATGCGCAAAGGCATCCTCTAAAAAAAATCGGCGAATCTCAAGATTTAGCAAATTTGGCAGAATTTTTATTGTCGGAGAAGGCATCATGGATCACGGGACAAATAATTCACATTGATGGTGGTATGTCTCAACTGAAAGTCGGTTAGAAAGTTAATTAATAGTAATCTAAGCAAATGGCATTTTATCAATTTAAAGCAGAGCAAACAATTCCAGCTACAATGGGCGAAGTATGGGATTTTATGCGTTCACCACAAAACTTAAAGAAAATTACACCTGAGCACATGGGCTTTGATATAATCACCAAAGAAGTTCCAAAACAAATGTATCCAGGGATGATTGTTGCCTACAAGGTTAGCCCTATACTAGGAATAAAAATGATTTGGGTGACAGAGATAACTCACGTGGAGGAGGGAAGGTATTTTGTTGATGAGCAGCGCGTTGGTCCATATTCGGTGTGGCATCATGAACATTTTATTAGAGAAGAAAACGGTCGCGTAATAATGTCTGATATTGTTACTTATGTTCCACCTTTTGGCTTTTTGGGTGCAATTGCAAATGCCTTATTTATTAAAAAGCAATTAAAATCAATTTTTGATTTTCGTTTTAAGGCGGTTGAAAGAGAATTTGGAAAAATAGAAAAATAAATTTCTTATATGAAAAAAGCCAGCTTTAAGAAGCTGGCTTTTTTCATTATAGTTTATTAAGTAACTATGCCATTACCTTGGGAGCGGCAGCTTTAATTGCTTCGCTCGTTTCAGCAGCATATTGTTCGAAATTTTTAACGAATTGTCCAGCCAAGTTGTTCGCTGTTTCATCAAATGCTGATTTATCAGCCCAAGTATCACGTGGATTCAAAAGTTCACTTGGAACATTTTCACATGTTTTCGGAATTTGTAAATCAAAGATTGGCATTTTCTGATATTCAACATCGTTTAATTTACCTGTCAAAGCAGCCGTTATCATTGCACGTGTGTACGATAATTTCATTCTGCTTCCTGTTCCATATGATCCACCAGTCCAACCAGTGTTTATCAACCATACTTTGATGTCAGTTCCGTCTAATTTTTTTCCAAGCAATTCCGCATATTTAGCAGGGTGTAAAGGTAAAAAAGCTTTACCAAAACATGCTGAGAAAGTTGTTGTTGGCTCTGTAACACCCATTTCTGTACCAGCAACTTTCGCAGTATATCCAGACATGAAATGGTACATTGCTTGTTCTTTTGTCAATCGAGAAATTGGAGGTAACACTCCAAATGCATCTGCAGTTAAGAAAAAGATATTTTTTGGCGCAGTTCCTACAGATGGAACAGCGATATTATCAATATAATGAATTGGGTAAGAAACACGGGTATTTTCTGTAATAGAATTGTCCGTGTAATCTGGTGTGGAAGAGTCTTCTTCAAAACCAATATTTTCCAAAATAGCACCAAATTTAATCGCATCAAAAATTTGAGGTTCTTTTTCTCTCGACAAATCAATTGTCTTTGCGTAACATCCGCCTTCGAAATTGAAAACTGAATTTCCATCCCAACCGTGCTCGTCATCACCAATCAAACGACGATTTTCATCAGATGATAAAGTTGTTTTACCAGTACCTGACAAACCGAAGAAAATGGCTGTATCATGGCCCTCATTACCGATATTTGCAGAACAATGCATCGATAGTGTATTTTTCTCGTGTGGCAAGATATAATTCAATACCGAGAAAATTCCTTTTTTAATTTCACCTGTATAACCCGTTCCACCTATGATGATCATTTTCTTCGTGAAATTCAAGATGGCAAAATTTGCCTGGCGTGTGCCATCAACTTCTGGATCTGCTTTGAATTCTGGTGCACAAACAATGTTCCATTCTGGAACGAAATTTTCAATTTCTTCGCTCGTTGGACGAAGAAACATATTGTATGCAAATTGATTTGCCCAAGGAGTTTCAGTAACAACGCGGATATTCATTTTAAACTTTGGATCTGCGCAAGCGTAACAATCACGCACCCAAACATCAGCTTCTTCTAAATGAGCTTTCATTTTATCGTAAAGCGCATCGAATTTTTCTGGAGAGAATTTTATGTTCACATCGCCCCACCATACTGAGTTTTCCGTTTTCTCATCGCAGACAACAAATCTGTCTTTTGGAGAACGGCCAGTAAATTCACCTGTTTCAATTGCAATTGCACCTGTGTCAGTCAACATTCCTTCACCTAAAATGATGGAATCTTCAACCAATTCAGCTGGACTCAAGTTCCAAAATTGTGCTCCTAAGTTTTTCAATCCTAATAGTGCTTCTAAATCGGTGTTTTTACCTTTTTTACCATATATTTCCATATGTACTTTTTTTGCTTTTCGCTAATTTGAGCTACAAAATTAAGACTTCTAAATGTTAATTAGGTATTATTTCATGTGTTTTAATTAACAAATTAAGGAAAGTTGTTTAATTTTTTTACCATTTACTTTTGGTACAAAATACAATTAGTATAAGGCTTTCATGAAATTTCAAATTAGTTTTTCGCCAACCTCTGACCGAATTCTACATCTAGTCAATTGTAAAAATTAGAATACGAATTTCTCTGGCTAATTACTTTGGAGTTTTACATACTCTAACGACCTAAAAAATTCGGTCAAAGCATATCGTTTTTCTTTTGACAAGTAAAAAGGAGAGATGACTGGATTCGTATTTGGATGTTTATTTCCTCCTTTCGAATAAAAAAGAAGCACATCATCCAATTTTTCTATACTACCATCGTGCATGTATGGAGAAGTTAGCGTGAGGTTACGCAAAGAGGGGACTTTAAAACTTCCAATTTCAGCGGAATCACCGTTTATTCTGAACCTACCTTTGTCATCAATTTTAGTGTAATCTGCATACAATCCATTGTTTTCGACAGCAAAGTTGGTAAAATAGGGTGCGGGATGACATTGTGTGCAGTAAAGTTCTTCGGAAAAAATTTTCCATCCGTATTTCGCTTCTTTGGATATTGCACTTTCTTCGTGCTTGTAATAGTAACGATCAAAAGGCGAATTATCAGAAATTAATGTTCGTTGAAAGTTGGCCAAACTTCTTGTTAAGACATAAGCGTCCATCTCTTTGTTAAATAACCGAAGGGATTTCTGCCTGTATTCTTTAATTGAATTCAATTTAATTAGCAATTGATGAATATTATTTGCCATTTCTGCTGAATCTCGAAGGGGAACCAAAGCCTGCATTTCAATAGTAGGTACTTGGCCATCTGCCATTAATGTATGTTGAAAAGCAACGTTTAATAAACTTGGGGCATTTCTCATTGAAAGTTTACCATCTATTCCTTCACTTAATTTCTTCCCGTCAGTAAAGGCTTTTGATGGAACATGACATGTTGCGCAGGCAACAGAATTGTCTAATGAAAGTCGTTTGTCAAAAAACAATTGTTTACCAAATTCTGCTATTTCAGCATTGAACGGATTGTCTTTTGGGAAAGGAATTGGTCCTAAAACGCCCTTATCCTTTGAGGTACACTGAGAAAGTAAACATAAAAAAAATCCAAGGACGAAAAGCAAAAGCATCTTACCTAGATTTTTTGTTTGCTTCATAATTTTTACAAATCTTTTGCTTTATCTAGAACATCCCACGTGTGGTCAGCCAATAAGCGGGTAGTGGCAACATAAGTAAAAGTTGTTTTACTGCGTCCCCAATCTGTCGGTGAAATCAAGGAAAGTAAATAGCGACCGTCTTCTTTCTCGTATAAATAGTAAACGTGATTAATCAATGGCTCAAAGCGCATTTCCGCAAGATAAATGTACTCCGATATTCGTTTACGATCTTGTAATTTGTTGGCTTGATCTGAGAGCAACTTCATTTGCTCGTAAATCTGACTCATTTGCATATCCGTCTGATGCTCCATAGCGGATAAAGCACGTCCTTTTAATTTCCCTTGATCTTCAGGTTTAACGAGCGCCGACCCCGAGTGATGCGCATATGGCAAAGTACTCGGAGTCTCGGTAATTTTATCAGGGTCTATCGGATTTACAAATTCTTTACTCATAATTTCTAAACGATTAAAAGAGCAGAAAGTTTAAATCTATTTTACGTATTCCTTTATTGATTTCTCTATGATGGCAACACATTCCATTAATTGATTCTCCGTCATAACCAAAGGTGGGGCAAATCGGATAATATTTCCGTGCGTTGGTTTTGCCAACAAGCCGTTGTTCTTCATTGCGATACAAAGGTTCCAAGCCGTTTCACTTTCTTCAGTATCGTTTACAATTATTGCATTTAATAAACCTTTTCCTCTCACTTTAACAACCAAATCTGTTTCTGAAATAATTCTATTCATTTCAGCACGAAATAGCTTGCCTAATTTTCGAGCATTTTGGGTTAAATTTTCTTCAGCAACTACTTCCAAAGCAGCGATAGCTACTTTTCCTGCAACTGGATTTCCACCAAAAGTAGAACCGTGCTGTCCCGGTTTTATGACGTCCATGATTTCATTGTCAGCGAGGACGGCCGATACTGGATAGGCTCCCCCAGATAATGCTTTCCCTAGAATCAAAATATCCGGTTTTACATAAGTTGATTGCTGTTCGCATTTGTTTTCACATGTGCAATCTCCACATACAGCCAACAAACTTCCTGTTCGAGCTATTCCTGTCTGAACCTCGTCAGCGATGAACAACATATTATTTGCGTGACAAATGCTTTGAGCTTTTGCCAAAAAATCAGAATCTGGGGTATATACTCCTGCCTCGCCTTGAATCGGCTCAACCAAGAATCCAATTACGTTTTTGCCCTTTGCAACTTCTTCCAATGCCTTCGTGTCATTGTAAGGTATAGTTATGAATCCAGGCGTAAAGGGTCCAAAATTGTCCTTCGCATTCGAGTCGTCAGAAAAAGAGACAATTGTTGTGGTTCTGCCGTGGAAATTTCCTGAACAAACAACTATGGTCGCTTGATTTTCGGCAATTCCATTTTTTTCATAAGCCCACTTTCTCGCCAATTTAATTGCGGTCTCTACTGCCTCAGCACCAGTATTCATGGGCAACACTTTGTCAAAATTGAAATACTCTGTCACGAATTTTTCATAAGGTCCCAATGCATCGTTGTAAAAAGCTCTCGAAGTCAAAGTCAAAGTCTGCGCTTGTTTTGTCATAGCGTCAACAATTTTCGGGTGGCAATGTCCTTGATTAACAGCAGAATATGCAGAAAGAAAATCATAGTATTTTTTACCATCAACATCCCAGACAAAAACCCCTTCACCGCGACTTAAAACAACCGGTAAAGGATGATAGTTGTGCGCACCATGACGGTTTTCCATTTCTATATATTGCGTTGATGCTGATTTTTCCATTGTTGATTGCATGCTTGTTTCTTTTATTCGATTATTTCTACCTTGAATTATTTCTCAAAATTAGTGAAAATAGGCTAATTTATGATGGTTTTCAGTGTGATTTGTTTTTTTGCCTCTGGAAAAATACTATCTTCATATTCTTAAATAATCAAGTATGTTAAAGAACAATTTATCTTCAATTCTAATTTCTCTATCAATTGTTATTGGACTAGGCATTTTAGCAAATGCCTACGTGAAAAGAGGGAATTCAAACGATACCATTAGCGTTACCGGAATGGGGGATGAGGATTTTACAAGTGACCTAATAGTTTGGAGGGCGAGCTTTTCAAAAAAGGAGTTTGAACTAAAAGAAGCCTATGCAAGTTTAAATGCTGATCGAGTAAAAATCAAGAAATACTTGAAAGACAAAGGTATTAAGGATGATGAAGTAGTGTTTCAGGCCATCGATATTCGAAAAGACTTTTCGTATGAA
>JAHEMP010000365.1 GCA_024643585.1 Crocinitomicaceae bacterium
TTCGTTTGCACCCAAGACCAACATAGGCGGAACTTCTGGGTTGGCTTCTTTGGCCACTTTAGCATCATCCGCACCAAAAGTAGGTGCCGTGTGGACGATTCCTGTTCCGTCTTCTGTTGTTACGAAATCACCAGAAATTACACGAAATGCATTTTCAGGATTTTGATACGGAAGCGCAAGAGGCATCAATTGTTCGTATTTAATACCGACTAAATCAAGTCCTTTGCATTCTCCCAAAATTTGAAATGGAATTTTTTTATCACCTTCCTTGAAATTTTCAAAATCTGCTGCTTCGGACGTTTCAAAAAAGTTTTTTCCAAATTGTTTTCCAATGAGGTTTTTGGCTAAAATCACCTTGATTGGTCGAAATGTATATTGGTTGAAAGTTTCTACTAAAGCATAATCGATTTTTGGTCCAACTGTCAAAGCCGTATTGCTCGGCAAGGTCCATGGCGTCGTGGTCCAAGCTAGAAAATAGGTTTCATCGGTTGAATTCTCGATTATCCTCCCCCTTCGTCCCCCTCCAAAGGGGGAAACAGTTCCTGGCAACATTTTAAACTGCGCAACGACCGTTGTATCCGTTACATCGCGGTAACTGCCTGGTTGATTCACTTCGTGAGAAGACAAACCTGTTCCCGCTTTCGGCGAGTACGGCTGAATCGTATAGCCTTTGTAGATTAATTTTTTATCGTAAATCTGTTTCAGTAACCACCAAACAGACTCCATGTATTTTGGTTTGTAGGTAATGTATGGATCATTCATATCCACCCAATACCCCATTTTTTCCGTTAAATCATTCCAAACATCCGTATAACGCATCACTGTTTCACGGCAGGCTTTGTTGTATTCTTCCACCGAAATTTTCGTTCCGATGTCTTCTTTTGTAATGCCTAATTCTTTTTCAACCGAAAGTTCAACTGGAAGACCGTGTGTATCCCAACCGGCTTTACGTTTTACTTGAAAGCCTTGCAGTGTTTTATAACGACAAAATATATCCTTGATGGTTCTTCCCATCACGTGGTGAATTCCCGGCAATCCGTTTGCAGAGGGCGGTCCTTCGTAGAAAACAAAACTTTCTTTTCCTTCGCGAATGGCAATGGATTCTTCGAAAATAGAATTCGCTTTCCATTTTTCAAGTACCGTTTGCGCTACGTTTGGAAGGTCAAGACCTTTGTATTCAGGATATTTTTGCATTACAATTCTGTTTGTTTAAGGGTGCAAAGTTAGTGAAATGTTAGTTTAAAATGAGGCTTTTAACGGTTGGTTTTTAGCATTTGGCCTATGAAAATCTAAAAAAGCAAATTCTAAAAGCCAAGAGCAAGTATAATTGGAGAAAGAGAAGGGTTAAAATAGTAAACCTACTTGGCCTTTATTCTAGGCACTGATTCGGAAATATTAATAACGGATTAATTAGTCCGTTATTAATTTTGTTTATATTTGAATAAATTAGAAGAGTTTGTTTTCAAAAGCATGTGAATACGGAATAAAGGCGACAGTCTATGCTGCTCAGCAAAATGCAACAGCAGAATATGTTAGTCTCACGAAAATATCAGAGATGATAGATTCTCCTTTGCCCTTTACAGCAAAAATCCTACAAATTCTGGTAAAAGGTGGGATTCTTAGTTCCAAAAAGGGTCCAAATGGTGGTTTTTTCATCCAGCCGGAAGTATTGCAAAATTTGACTTTGGCGAATATTGTCGAGCTAATAGATGGAAAATCGATTTACCAAGGTTGTGGTTTGGGATTAAAAAATTGCGATGAAAATCAGCCTTGTCCTTTGCACAAAAGCTTCTTGCACGTTCGCGAAGAGTTGAAAAACATGTTGGAAACGACCAAGGTTGAAAGTTTAATAAACGGATTAAAATTGAACGAAACCTTTTTAAAAAATTAAAAAATGAATGAATTAAACGACGAAATCAAGAAAAAGTACGATAAACTGGGCGAAAACAGCGAAACCTATTTGAAGGGTTTGTTGCATGCCAAACCAATTACGTATTGGGATTATATCGACGTAGATGCTTTGCTGGCGCTCCAAAAACCACGCACCGATTTCAAGGACGAAGAGATCTTTGTGATGTACCATCAAGTGACT
>JAHEMP010000107.1:0-6177 GCA_024643585.1 Crocinitomicaceae bacterium
TGGCTTTTCTGGTGTGGTACAGCCGCAACTCGCTCTAACGTCTTCAATAATCAAAGGCTTACTGCCTGTATTTGTTACGGTGAAATATGTTTTGTTGTCCGTATCAGATTTGACATCGCCAAAATCATGATCTAAGCGATCAAAACGCATGGTCGTTACATTGTTTTTCTCGAATTCAATTCGATCTAATTCTTCTTTTTCAATTCGCGCTTGTTCTGCCTTCATCTCGGCTTCAGATTGCTCACTCGCTACTAGTGTAGAGACAATTTCACCTTTCTCTTTTGCAGGGTCAGACCCTTTGCAAGAAATTAAAACAACCAAAACACCTATAAATAACCAATTTCTATTCATCCTTACTAATTTAGTGGGCGATCGCCAAATTCATTTTATCGTAATCTTTGCTTTTTAATACTTCAATTGCTTTTTGCAAAATTTCATTGTTCGAATTGTAAATTTCATAAAACTCTGATAAACCAAACAAATCTTGAGCGAAAGTAGCTTTTAGACGTGACTCCATCAAATTCTTACAAACTTGATAATCTTCATTGTTAACATTGAAGTCTTTATTCTCATTTTTTACAAAATCAAAAAATTCAGACATTAACTTCTTATCACATTGAAAATTGTCCTTGAAAGACTTAAACTCTGGATAAGCTTTTGTCAATTTCTTTCTGTTCGAGTTGATATACGTGAGAGCGAAAGAACTAAAATAGCCACCTCGAGCTACAATTTTATACATTTCATTAATACCGGTAGTATCAAGCGGCACAAAAACGTCAGGCATAATTCCACCACCGCTGTAAACGGTTCTTTGCGTTAGCAATGTACTATGCTTTAAGGAATCTGGAAATTTAATACTGTCAGCACTGGTAAATTCTCCATGCAAGTAACGTTGTGAAATATCATCGCGATACCCATCAATATCATCGTATGGTTTTTGAATGAATCGACCGGAAGGAGTGTAATATCTCGCAATCGTTAGTCTAATTTGTGCTCCATCTTCTAAATTAATTGGTCTTTGAACCAAGCCCTTACCAAAGGTTCTTCGTCCAACAATCAATCCTCTATCCCAATCCTGAATAGCTCCAGATACAATTTCACTCGAAGAAGCTGTGTATTCGTCCGTAAGAACAATCATTTTGCCCTCTTCCCATAGACCTTTGTTTCCTGCTTTCAACTCACTTCTTGGTTGTTTTTTTCCCTCAGAATATACGATTAGCTTATCTCCAGATAAAAACTCATCAGCAACTTCTTGTGCTCCGTATAACAAACCACCTCCATTTCCTTGCAAGTCAAGAATCAATTCTTTCATTCCTTGATTACGCAATTTTTCAATGCTCTCTCTTAACTCTTCCAATGTTGTTCTTGAAAAACTATTCAATTTGACATAGCCAATTTCAGAATCAATCATATAGCGACTGTCTACCGAAAAAACGGGTATTTTGTCTCTTGTAATCGTGAAGTCTATGGCTTTTTTTGAGTTAGAGCGCAGGATTTGAACCTTAACCTTAGTTCCTTTTTCACCCATCAGTTTTTCTCGGACCTGTCCATTTTTCAAACCAATCCCAGCCACATTTTCAGATGAAATTGAAACGATTTTATCTCCAGCCAATAGTCCAACACTTTCTGCCGGTCCGCCAGGAATCGTCTGAACCACCATCAAGGTATCTTTTAATATTTGAAAGCGAATACCTATACCTACAAAACTTCCATTAATTCTTTCGTTTGCGTCATCAACCTCGTCCTTCGGAATATACGAACTATGGGGATCCAAATCGCCTAGCATGTCTACAATTGCTTTCTCAACTAATTTGTCCCCGTCAACATCATCTACATACATCCTAGTAATGTACTGCAAAACTTCATTGAATTTGTCGCTATTTGAAGGATTTCCTTGAGCAAAACTACTATTTGCAAGCAAAGAGATGGAAAGGAGGGAAATTAGGAGCTTTTTAGTTAAAATCATGTTTTAAAACTTTAGGCTAAAATAAGAAGTTTTATTGTTTTATTCCGGGAACTAATTTTCTTTCAACTAAAAAAATGTTAAACTAATCCATAAACATTAACCTGTTGAGAGAAAATCTATGACCTCTAAAAAAATATGCGTCAAACTTTGTTTCTTCGTGGAGTATATATGAAACAGCTGACCATCATACTCATTTTTACTTGCTTTTTCTTTCAAAGCAACTTGAATGCACAAATCAAACAGTTTGATAAATTGGAGCAATTGTATGCTCAACAACACTATAAACTAGTTTATTGGAAATCCTTAAAATTATTAGACAGACCTGATAATGATTTCTCTCTTTTGCCGAGTTTTTACAAAAGCTTGAGTATGTTTCAATTGTCGAAAAATGATCGATGGTTGAGTCGAAACAAACATGCGCTAGAAGAAGCTTCGAAAATATTTGAAGAAATAAAGGGTTCGTCAGATGGTTATAAAATTTTTAATGCACATATAAACGAGGTCTCTGAGCTAAAAGTGGATTTAACTTTATGGGGGGAAGATTTGAAAAGGATTGGTCAAGACGAAACTGCGGATCGACTGGAAAAAATATTAGTTAAACTTTTCGAAAAAGTTCCGAGCGTAAAAGAGAATAACAATGCACCTCTAGCAAAAACAAACCAAGTAGGTTCAGATCTTCGCTCCAAAATTGTTGACTATGCCGAAAAACAAGTTGGGGTTCCTTACGCATGGTCAGGTACTTCTCCAAAAGGATTTGATTGCAGCGGATTCACAGGATATGTTTTTAAAGAATATAAATATGATCTACCTAGGAGAGCAGCTGATCAACAAAAGGAATCTAAAAAAGTAAAAGAGAAATCTGTACAAAAAGGAGATTTAATATTTTTCAATAGCGGGTCTGGTATTAGTCACGTAGGAATCGTTGTTTCTGAAAAGGGACAGAGCTTAAAGATGATTCATGCGAGCTCTTCTAAGGGAGTCATTATTACGGATATTGAAAGCTCTTCGTATTGGAAAAATCGAATTGACAGCTTTGGCACTTATTTGGATTGAAATCGTATTATTCTGAGAATAACGACTACTGTTAAAAGGACCAAAATTAAACCTGAAAACAAGACCAGGTTATTGTGCTCTATTCCGAATAACAAGGGTGTCGAAACAAGTAAACAGCCAAATGTAAAAATATAATCCAACTTAGATTTAAAGAGTCCTCGTCCCGAATAACTATACAATGACATTAGAAAAAGAAAAATTGCTATTCCGAATAATACGCCCCAGTAATTTTTAAAAATAATTGGGAAAAAGAATCCAGTTGCCGAAAATGTATAAAGTACAAATCCTAAAAGAAGCAACACATTTTGAAATCTAAGATGAATAGGGAAGATTAATAAGGTGTTCAAAAACACTAAAAAACCTGTCAAACCAATGAAAATATATTTCGAGGACCTAATGTATTCTCCATTAATTAAGACAGAATACAATCCAATAAATATTAATGCAATATGGATAAACAATAAAATTCTAAGCGTTAATTTCATGTCTACGAAAATAAGAAATTCCTTTGCTAAAGGAACTATTTTTGAGCTTAGACTTTTTATTTAGATCTGCGTTGTTTTTCAGCTAAAACTACTAAATTCCACAATGCTCGAGCGCCAACATTTGCATCCCATTCGTCACCATTATCTCCTGGTGCCACTTCATTCAAATCAAACCCAATAATTTCTCTACCTGATTCCAAAAGAGAGAAAAATAAATAATTAATTTCTTCTAATTGAAATCCTCCAGCAACAGGTGTCCCAGTGTTTGGACATAAAGCTGGATTCAATCCATCTATATCAAAGGAAATGTAAACTTTTTGAGGTAATTCTGATATTATTTCTTGAACTTGTGATTTCCAACTTCTACCTTCAAATTGTTCCTGTTTTAACTTCCAATCAAAAAAGGTTTGTATTCTGCCGTTGCTTTTTTCTATTATTTCAACTTCAGACGGCGCAATGTCTCTAATCCCAACCTGAACTAATCGAATTAAATTTTCACAAGAGTTCAATGCATTATACATGATACTAGCATGAGATTGTTCAAATCCTTCGTAAGCAACCCTTAAATCGGCGTGAGCATCAATTTGTAGTATTCCAAATTCTTGTCCTCTTTCATTTAAAGCTTCAATCAAACCCAACGGAGTACTATGTTCTCCGCCTAAAACTGCCACGAATTTTCCAGAAGCATGCAATGACTTAGCTCGTGACTTTAAATTTTCTTTGAGAGCTAAATGGCCGGCATTAATTTGACTAACTACATCCTTAAAATGAGCGTTCTTATCTAAATCGCCGCCGTTTTCAAGAAAATCAATGTATTCAATACAATCCAAACAAAACCTTTCATTGATATCCTTCCATTCTTTTGAAATAGGTGTCATGAATACTTTCGTTTCATGAGCATTTTCCAATCTCGGATGGTAAAAATCCAATTGCAGGGAAGCATTTAAAATGGCGTTAGGCCCTTCGCTCGTTCCTTTACCATAAGATGCAGTAGCATCCCAAGGAACTGGAACTATAACGATATTTGCATCGCTTTCGCTTACGGGAAATCCAAAGATATTCCCATTCGGTAAGGCTATGCCATTTGGATCGTAGGTAGACATAGATTATTTAATCATTTCTTTAACGAAATTCGGAGTCGCAAAACTTCCAATGTGAACATCCGAATTGTAATATCTCAAACCTTTCGATTCTACAAATGAATCAATTTCTGAATGATTTGTAATTTTCTTTGGATTTTTATCGCCTTTAATTCCGTATTGGAAGCTCCACATACCAGTAGGGTAGGTCGGAACAAAGAACAAGCTTATCGGAGCATTTTGCTTTCCAAAAATACCTTGCAATGTATAATTCAACTCTGAGAATGCCTTTTCATTGAATTTTGGCGATTCGCCTTGTGCAACTAGAATTCCGTCTTTTTTCAACGCATTGTAGCAGTTGGTGTAGAATTCCGTTGAAAACAATCCTTCCGCCGGGCCAACAGGGTCAGAACCATCTACAATAATTAAATCGTAGAAATCTTGCTTGGCATTTTTCACGTAAGCTATTCCATCATCAACTATTAATTCTAATTTCGGATGGTCAAAAGCTGCTGCAATTTCAGGAAGAAACTCTTTGCAAGATTTTATTACTTCACCATCAATTTCAACCATTGTTACTTTCTCTATTGAGTCATGACGAAGAATTTCACGAACTGTACCGCCGTCACCACCTCCTATAACCAAAACATTCTTTACGTTTCCATGCGCAAACATTGAAGGATGAGAAATCATTTCGTGGTAATGGAATTCGTCATCAATAGTCGTCATGACCATATCGTCCAATGCTAACATTTTCCCGTATTTGTATGATTCCAAAATACGAACTCTCTGAAAAGGGGATTGCACATCATAAAATACTTCACCTGTAAAGCGAAGTGAAAGAGCTTGATTCTCATCTTTGTCTGTAAACCAAACGTTACGAGTGTAGAAATCGGGGTTTTTCCAAACAGTGCCTTCTTCTTGCGCTTTTTGACGCATGGACGTCATGTCAAAATCATTTCTAGTCAACAAATTCACTGAACCACGTTTCATTTCCAAAGCAGAGTAGGACTTTGCTTTGAAGGCGTCCTTCAATAAATCAAAAGAAACCCATGAATCCATGTCACCACATGTAAACAAATCGACAGCAGCGTATCCGTATTCCGGCCATGTATGTATGGCTAAATGACTTTCTTCAATTACTACAACTCCAGAAACACCATAAGGGGAAAAGTGATGAAACGTAGAATTAATAACTGTAGCACCAGCAGCCCTTGCTGCAGCTACCATATCTCGTTCTATACCCGCAACATCATTCATTAGTTTGGGTTCGCAATTCATGAATTCAACCAAAATATGGTTCCCTAAAGCTACACTCATCTCTTTTTTTATTTTAATGGAGCACAAATATATTGGTAATTAAATAAATCACAGAGAAAATTGAGATTCAATTTTGATTTTATGCAATAAAATTAGGCTTTACAAGATGGGACTCTAGAAAGATTCTAACGCTCCTAAACCAAATAAGGCAAAGTCGTACTTACAAGGATCCTTTGGATCAAATTCGCGTAGATTGCCCATCAGTTCCTCAAGGGCTTGCCAATCATCTTGCTTTCTAGTAATTAATCCGAGTTTACGACCAACTGCACTTGTG
>JAHEMP010000107.1:6187-7527 GCA_024643585.1 Crocinitomicaceae bacterium
ATCTGAGACAGGTATTTTATTCCAAATGCCAAAGTCAACACCTGTATGGTCTTTGCGCACCATCCATCTCAGATACATATTTAGACGTTTAGCTGCTGATTTTTTTAATGGATTTGCAATATGTTTTTCTGTCCGCTTTTCGTGCGGATAGGAGAGTAGGGCATTCCTAAAATTAACAATCCGACCTTTTACGCCTTTTATTTCCTCGTGTTCATGAAAAACATCCTCGAGTGAGTCGTGATTGAGGTAAATCTGTTTTAAAGTGCCAACAAAAAATTGCAAATCACTTTTTTGAAAGGTTCGATGAACGAAATGAATTTTGATGAAATCTTCATCCCTGTGATTCATTACGAATTCAAATGGCTCATTATTAAAAATTTCTATTAATCTTTTGCCGCTGCTGATAATTGACTTCCTATTACCCCATGCAATGGTCGCCATGAGTAGTCCCATAATTTCGACATCCTTCTTTTTATCGAATCGATGTACAAGTCCAAGCGGATCATCGGGTAAAAAATCTGTAGTATTAAATTGTTCAACTTTATCGTCAAGGAATTTTTTTAACTCCGAGAATGTCATTGAATTAGACAAATAATCCATCCGACATTTTTAACTTTCTATCGGCCATATTCGCCAAGTTTTCATTGTGTGTGACGATTACAAAAGTATGATTGAATTGATCCCTAAGGTCAAAAAATAATTTATGAAGCGCTTCGGAGTTAGCAGAATCCAAATTTCCAGACGGTTCATCTGCAAAAATGACTTTCGGCTGGTTAATTAACGCTCGAGCCACAGAAATTCGCTGCTGCTCGCCTCCTGAAAGTTCTTGTGGTTGATGGGCCGCGCGATCTGAAAGTCCAAGAATTTCTAAATATTCCTCCGCTTTATTTTCAGCTTCGGTTTTTGAGAGTCCTCGAATCAAAGCAGGCAGCATAACGTTCTCAATCGCGGTAAATTCAGGTAGTAATTGATGAAATTGGAAAATAAAACCAATATTTTCATTTCGAAATTGAGCCATTTTTCGCTCAGATAACCCAGAAAGATTGGTTCCATTAATCGAGACAAATCCTTTATCTGCAGTATCCAGAGTACCCAATATTTGAAGCAAAGTTGTTTTGCCTGCACCTGAAGAACCGACTATAGAAACGATCTCTCCAGCATCGACATGCAAATCGATGCCTTTGAGAATTTCTAAATCGCCATAATTCTTAAAAATACCTGTTGCAGTAAGCATTATTTGTCCATTTTAATGCTGTGTCCCATTTTGTCTCTTTTTGTCTTCAAATATTGATCATTGTGTACATTACTGTCAATTTCTAATCCAACATTTTCTACAATTT
>JAHEMP010000108.1 GCA_024643585.1 Crocinitomicaceae bacterium
CGACGATCGTGTTTTCAATACGCCAATTCAGGAGGCGTATATCATTGGTTCAACAGTTGGAATGTCAGCTGCAGGATTAAAACCTATAGTTGAGGTTCAATTCGCGGATTACATTTGGCCTGGCTTGAATCAATTGTTCACGGAAGTTTCCAGAAGTTATTATTTGTCGAATGGAAAATGGCCAGTAAGTTGTATTATACGTGTTCCCATCGGAGCTTATGGTTCAGGTGGACCTTACCATTCGTCTTCTGTAGAATCTGTTTTAACCAACATACGAGGAATAAAAGTAGCGTACCCGTCAACAGGTGCTGATTTAAAAGGTTTGATGAAATCTGCTTTTTACGATCCAAATCCAGTCGTTATGTTGGAACACAAAGGATTGTATTGGTCGAAAATAGCTGGTACAGAAGGCGCAATGTCTATTGAACCGGATGAAGATTATGTTATTCCTTTCGGGAAAGGCAGAGTAGTGCAATCCGCCGAGCAATCCTGCATAGACAAAGGTTCTACTTGCGCAATTATCACTTACGGAATGGGCGTTTATTGGGCAACAGAAGCTGCAAAAAGTTTCCCTTGTCAAGTTGAAATCATCGATTTGAGAACTTTGAATCCATTGGATCATGAATTGATGAATGAAGTAGCTCAACGCCATGGTAAAGTTCTTTTTGTAACCGAAGAGTCAACGGAGTGTAATTTCACTTTAGGATTGGCTGGACGTTTACAACGCGATAATTTCCAATTTTTGGATGCACCAATCGCTATTGTTGGATCTATTGATACTCCTGCAATTCCTTTGAATAGCGTTCTTGAATCGACCTTACTGCCAAATGCTGAAAAGGTGAAAACGGCAATCGGAGATTTGTTGGGATTTTAATTGAACCCATCACTTTATAAAATGAACAACCCGAAGCGGATAAGTAATCTATTTTAGTCAAAATTAAAGGGTAATCTGTCGTAATTTTACGACAAATTGTTGCCCTATGAAGTTTCCTCAAGACCAAACCTTATCTCAATTAGCTGACTTTCTTGGATGTACCTATGTTGGAGATCCGAACCATATAGTTTCTGGAATCAACGAGATTCACCGAGTTGTTCCCGGCGATTTAGTTTTTGTCGACCATCCAAAATACTACCAAAAAGCGTTGGATAGTGCCGCAACCACTGTTCTAATCGATCAAGAAGTAGATTGTCCTGAGGGAAAAGGATTGTTGGTTACCAAAACACCTTTTGACGATTTTAATAAAATCACCAGACATTTCAAACCATTCAAACCGCAGACCAATTCAATTACTGGTGAAAATCCTGAAATTGATGAAAGCGCGATTATTTATCCAAATGCATTCATAGGCAACAACGTTAAGATCGGAAAAAATGTTGTTGTTCATGCTGGAGCAGTTATTATGGATGATACCATTATTGATGACGATTGTATTATAGGGCCAAATACTGTTATCGGACATTATGCCTTTTATTATAAGAAAAAGCCTACCGGTTTCGAACGATTATACTCTTGCGGTAGAGTGCATTTGCATAAAAATGTAGAGATCGGTGCTCTGTGCACAATCGATGCAGGTGTAACGGCAACAACAGTTATAGGAGAAGGAACCAAGATTGATAACCAAGTCCAAATCGGGCACGACACGACAATTGGTAAAAATTGCTTGTTTGCAGCAAATGTAGGCGTTGCTGGTTGTGTTCAAATTGGCGACAATGTGACACTTTGGGGTCAGGTGGGTTGTGCGAGTGACATTACTATTGGCGATGGCGTAACCGTTTATGCTCAATCGGGAATAAGTAAGGATTTGGATGCCGGTAAGACCTATTTCGGAAGCCCATGCGCTGAGGCAAAAGCCAAATTCAGAGAAATGGCCGCCATTCGACGTTTACCAGAGATTATCGAGAAGTTATAAAATGACCGAACGCGAACGAAAGATATTGGAAGATGAATTAAAGGTCAAAGATTTTAAGTTAAACTCTTTACTGGACATCACCAATGCTATTAGTTTGAACGAAGACATATCTACCATTACTCGAATATTTGAATTCATTTTACACGAACAACTTGGCTTACAGAAATTCCTATTGTTTAACAAACAAGAAGAATGGGAATGTATTCTCAAAGTTGGACATCGACCAAAAATGAAAGAAATCAATGTTCCACAAGAACTTGGACGTTTTAAAGACATCACCGTTATTGAATCTTCTCCTTCAAAATTGTTAAAAGATTTTGATGTTGTGGTTCCCGTTTTTCAGAATGACGAAGCTTTAGCTTATCTGCTTGTAGGTAGTCTCGGAAGCAATAAATTGAAAGTAGCCGATCATATTTTGAATATGAGCTTTATTCAAACCCTTGCAAACATTGTTGTGGTGGCTATCGAGAACAAGAAAATGGCGAAAAATCGAGTGGTCCAAGAACGAATTCGAAAAGAACTCGAGGTAGCAACGGAAATGCAAAAACTGCTTTTTCCGGAAGATTTACCATCCGACCGTAAAATGGATGTTTCAGCAAAATATTTACCACGACACGAAGTGGGTGGTGATTATTACGACTTTATTCCCATTGAAGAAAACGAATACATTATTTGTATTGGCGATGTCTCAGGAAAAGGAATTGGCGCGGCTATGTTGATGGCAAATTTTCAAGCAACCATTCGAACTTTATACCACTACCAACGATTTGATTTAGAATTTTTAATTGAGGAATTGAATAAAAAAGTAATGAAAAGCGCAAAAGGTGAAAAGTTCATCACCTTCTTTTTAGCTCATTACAAAGCAGATACTAGAACTCTTACCTATGTAAATGCAGGCCATAATCACCCAATTTTGACCAACGGTAAAAAGGCGAAATTGCTCGACAAAGGAACTATTGGATTGGGCATGATGGATGAATTACCCTTTTTAAATATTGGCGAAGAAATCCTACCACCGAATACCACACTTGTGCTATACACCGATGGAGTTGTTGAGCTCGAAAATCAAAAAGACGAACAATTTGGTCTCGAAAAAATTGAAAAAATTGTTCATACTTTTTATCCTTTAGGAATGGAAGATTTAAATAGTTTACTCTTTTCAAAATTAGATGAATGGCGCGGAGAATTAGACTACGTTGATGACACCGCGATATTCAGTTGTCGGTTCTTTTAAAAACAAAAAACGGAATCCCATTTCTAGAATTCCGTTTCAACAAATGAATTTTATTTAATCGATAATCAATTTTCTAGTCGAAGTCACTTTTTCGTTTTTAATAAGAACGATGTATGAACCTTTTGCTAAACTATGCGTGTCAATTTTCTGACCGTTTGACGTCTTTGTTTCAAAAATCAATTGACCTTGAAGGTTAAAGAATGATGCTGAGAACGGACTATTTTCTAAAGAATTAATTTGAATAAAATTTTGAGCAGGATTTGGATAAATTTCGAAGTTAGAATTATCCAAATTTTCTAAATCTGCAACCCAAATTAGCACTGAATTGCATGTTGAATCTGATCCACAAGCATTAGTTGTCGTCAAACAAACCGTGTAAGTTCCCGTAGCAGTATAAGTATGCACAGGACTTTGAACTGTTGAGGTCGCGCCATCTCCAAAATCCCATAATCTTGACGTTGGAGTGGTCGGGGTTGCATCCGTAAAGGTTGCGGCTAAATTATTCGTTGTAAAAGTGTAAGCCGCGCCCGGTGTTGGACAAGAAACAGTAATCGTTTGGCAAGAAGTATCTGCTCCACAAGAATTGGAAACAATTAAACAAATAGTGTAGGTGCCATTGGCCGTGTAGGTGTGCGTGGCATTTGGAACAGTACTTGTTGTTCCATCACCGAAATTCCAAAGCCAATTGATTCCTCCTGTAGCAGTGCTTGTAAATGAATAATTATAATTTGTATTCGTACTGGTCCATGAAGAAGTTGGGGCAGGACAAGTGATAACAACTTGCTGACAATAGGTATCGATGCCGCAACCGTTTGTAGCGGTCAAACAGACATTGTAGGTTCCTGGGCTAGGAAAAGTATGTAAAAATGTTCCAGAATTTGTTCCTGTTGTACCGTCTCCAAAATCCCAAGTATAAGTAGCTGGTGTACCCGTCGAAGAGTTCGTGAAAACTCCATTCAATCCATTGGATGTATTCGTGTA
Source organism: Crocinitomicaceae bacterium (assembly GCA_024643585.1). Taxonomy (GTDB): domain Bacteria; phylum Bacteroidota; class Bacteroidia; order Flavobacteriales_D; family Crocinitomicaceae; genus UBA2040. Next base: position 4,126 of record JAHEMP010000108.1, read on the forward strand.
ACTCGAAACAGGAATATTAGGACATACATGTACCGAATCGCAATAGGTGTTGGATCCACAAGAATTTGTAGCTGTTAGACAAACATTATAACTACCAGCAGTCGCAAAGGTATGACTAGCACTCTGGGTTGTAACCAATGGTGACCCGTCGCCAAAATCCCATGACCAAGATGTAGCTCCTGTGCTCCCATTGATGAAGTTATAATAATAAAAATTATCTACGGCGTTAAAACTTGTATTGGGTCCAAGGCAACCAATGCTAACCAAACCATCTGTTATGCTAAAATTAGTTCCTGCCCAGCCAAACCATTTTGCCAGTTAAGCCATTGGGGTGAATTTGTAAATCCAATCGGTGAACTTTGTCCAATCGAGCCAATGACATTGAATCGTAAATTAAAAAGTAAACCGCCGCTTGCAACAGTAGGTCCAACACTGATTAAGCTCGACCATGTAAACGTTACAATACCTGGAGTAGTGTTCGTAAATACTGCACCTGGAAGATTTGTAAGTGACCAATTTTGCATGGAATTCCATGAAATGACAGCCGGATTATAGGTAAACGTTCCGGAAAACTGAGTAATATTTTGAAAATTGCTCCCTGCTGTAATTGGAACGTCAACGGTACCTGAGGCTCCTGTAAGAACGGTTCCACAATTTATTCCTAATGGTGGATATTGCGAAAATGAAATAAACGGAATCAATCCGATTACAAAGAACAAAACGAATAACTTTTTTAACATATTGAAACGGTTAAATATTTCGTCTAAATTACAACACATTTTGCGATTTTTCATGTAATTTGTTAAATTAAAAATATTTTGACGGTATAGTAAAGAGCATTTTTAACTGTGTAGAATGTTGATTTTCAGCCTTTAAAAATAAATTATTTAGAAAATACTTAAATGTTGAATTCCCTGTGTAACTTTAACGAAGAGATTATAATTTAACTTGCAATTTTCCCTCTTTGAAAACATTTTATTTCTCAATATTCCTAACCCTTTTTTTTGCTCAATATTCTTTTAGTCAGCAGCTCAAAGGTAAAGTGGTAAATGCGGAAGGTGAGGAGATTCCTTTTGCCAAAATTCGAGTTGAAAATTCAAGTTACGGAACTGTTGCAAATGCATTGGGAAATTATGTTTTGGAACTAAAAGCGGGAGATCATATCCTTCAAATTTCAGCACCAGGATTTGTAAATCACACTGATACTGTATCTTTATCCGAAACAACCACGATATCAAATTTCATTTTATATCCATTAATTCAAGAAATTGAAGAAGTGGTCGTTGTTGCCCAATCCAAAAAGGAAAGAGGAAAAGAAATAATGAAAAAGGTAATCGATAAACGAGATTATTTTTACAATCAAGTTTCAGAATATACTTGTGATACCTATTGCCTGAGTTCATTGGAAAAGGATATCAACGATACAATCAAAAAGGATTCTATTATAGGGAAGGAAAAAATGAATCTAATTGAGTGGGGAGCAATAACGTCTTACAAAAAAAGTTCAAAATTTAAAGATGAATTCTACGCCTACGAGGACTTTACGAACACGTCCCAGGCACCTGCAGCGGCATCGGTTTCAGTTACTTTTGGAGACGGTTCCGAGTCCATTGCGCCAACAGCTGGTGAAGCAAACAATCCCTATCTTTTCGTCACAGGCATAAAGGATGCTCATGTTAACTTGTTTGAAAATTTACTTGAATTACCAAAGATTTCTGAAAAACCCTTGACCTCTCCCTTGGCTTATAATGCTTTCATTTATTACAATTTTTATTTGGAGGGATCATTTTTAAATGACGAACAAGATTTGGTTTATGAAATAAGAGTTGCCCCTCGTTTTGACTATGAACCATTGTTTAGAGGAACAATTTATGTCAAAGACTCCACTTGGGAATTGACCTCCTATGAATTGAGCATTAATCCTACAGCATTAACCTATTTTCAGGAATTGTACATGATATGCGATTATTCAAAAGTGGAAGACAAAATTGTACCCACACGACGCGAATTTGTATACAACATCAAAGAGGGAAAAACAAAGATTAACGGGATAATTCGGCTGGAACATAAGGACTATACCTTCAACGTAGCGGATGAAAAGAGAAATTTTTGGTTAGAAACAAAAGCCTACACAGACGATGCTTTTGACAAAGATTCTAGTTTTTGGGCCGAGAAAAGACCCTTTACACTGAAAGATTTGGAGTTGGATTTTATTCACACACAGGATAGCATTTTAACCTATCACGAGTCCGATGAGTACATGCGCAACAATGACAGTATTCGAAATAGAATCAAATGGACAACTTTGATTTTTGAAGGTGTTCGACACGTTAACTCCTTCAAAAAACAGCAATGGGGAATTAATGGTTTAATCAATCAGATAATTCCATTTGGAGTAGGTGGATATCGTCATAGATTATTGTTCGATTATTCCAAAGAATTTGAAAACGGTAAGGCTTTTAGTGTCCGACCAATGGTCGATTATGGGTTTCTAAATCAGGATTGGAAAGGCGAGTTTGGAGGTAGTTTTACCTACAATCCAAAACGGTTTTCAAAAATTGAATTCGAAATTGGTGACGTGTATGATTTTGTTTCGAATGTTCAAAATATACAAGGAACTTTTGCTCCAGGAAACAGAGTCCATAACAAGAAGTTTTCCATTTCCCATAGAATGGAATTGTTCAACGGTTTGTACGGTAAAATTGGTGTCGAGTATTCAGATAGAACTTCAATTACAGATATAAAATACCCGAAATGGGACACATTATTTGGAATATTTGCTGATCCTATTCCCTTTGATCCCTATCGAATTTTTTTAACAACGATTGACCTAGAATATCATTTTAGACAAAAGTATCTGATTAAAAAAGGAAGAAAAATAATTATGGGTTCTCCTTATCCAACCCTGTATTTTAAGTATAAAAGAGGTATACCTGACATTTTTAATGCTCAGTCGAACTTCGATTTTGTTGAATTTAGATTGCACGATGATGTTCAACTAAATACGTTTGGAACGAGTGAATTGAACTTTGTCATCGGTGGATTTATTTTCAAAAAGGATTTACGTGTAATCGAGCATAAATACTTTCGACCTTCGGATCCGACGTTTTATTCGAATCCCGTTTATACTATGCAGATATTGGATACGTCAATAAATACCAATAATTCCTATTTACAATTCAATTTCATTCACCATTTTAAAGGATTTTTCTTGAACAAAATTTGGCTAATCAATCGTTTAAAATTGGAAGAAACAATAGGGGGAGGTTTTATGTCTATTCCTGATTCTAAATTTGCACACGTAGAATTCTATGCTGGATTAGAACGAAAAATCAGAATTCGCCAAACTATTTTTAAAATAGGTATTTACGCCGTCGCAGGAGATAGCAATTTTACA
>JAHEMP010000366.1 GCA_024643585.1 Crocinitomicaceae bacterium
TTCGCGCGGTGAGTACGACATTGACCCAGTTTCAGTAAGATACAAAGACATTACTTTTTTTAGAATAGATTCTCCGTATGCTAATTTATTTTATAAATACGCGGAACATCCTGAAATGGATGAATCGAAGTCTGAAAAGGAATCTAAAAAAAAGAATTCCAAAAAGGAAAAAAGAAGTAAAAGTAAATCCAAAAAAGGTTCCAATAAAAATAAGAAGCAAAAAGAGAAAAATGTTGCTTCTAATTCAAAAAAGGACAAAAAACCTAAAAAAAAGAAATACGAAAAGCCTAGAAATGTTCAGCGCTTAATGTTGGTTGTGTAGAATTACGAATTGCTTGGTTTATTATCAGCCAATCCTTATCCCAACAAAGTTTTCATAGAAACTCTTTCGCGTATCACTCCATTTAATTCTGAAACTTTCACACGAATTTGTTCCATCGTATCAATATCTCTAACGGTTACTGTATCGTCTTCTAAAGTTTGGTGATCAACCATTACGCAATACGGAGTTCCAATTGCATCTTGACGTCTATAACGTTTTCCTGGAGAATCCTTTTCGTCGTATTGACAGTTGTAATCGAATTTTAGATCGTCGATAATGGCTCTTGCTTTTTCAGGTAAACCATCTTTTTTCGTTAATGGCATAACAGCAACTTTGTAAGGAGCCAATGCAGCAGGTAATTTCAAAACGGTTCGATCTGAGCCATCTTCTAAAACTTCTTTTTTCAAGGAAGCGCTCAAAATTGCCAAGAACATTCTATCCAATCCAATTGAAGTTTCAATCACATAAGGAACATAGTTTTGATTCAGTTCTGGATCGAAATACTGCAATTTCTTACCTGAAAATTGTTCGTGTTGTTTTAAATCGTAATCGGTTCTGGAGTGAATTCCTTCCAATTCTTTGAAGCCCATTGGGAAATTGAATTCAATATCGGCAGCCGCGTTAGCATAATGCGCTAACTTGATGTGGTCGTGGAAACGGTAATTTTCATCCCCCAAGCCAAGAGCTTTGTGCCATTTCAAACGGTATTCTTTCCAGTAATCGTACCATTTCATTTCTTCCCCTGGTCGCACGAAGAATTGCATTTCCATTTGTTCAAATTCCCGCATACGGAAAATAAACTGACGTGCAATAATTTCATTTCGAAACGCTTTACCAATCTGAGCAATTCCAAACGGTATTTTCATTCGTCCAGACTTTTGAACGTTCAAGAAGTTCACGAAAATCCCTTGTGCCGTTTCTGGACGCAAGTAGATGGTAGAAGCGTCACCAGCAACAGAACCCATCTCAGTCGAGAACATCAAGTTGAATTGACGAACTTCCGTCCAATTTTTAGAGCCCGAAACAGGACAAGCAATTTCTAAATCTTCAATTAGTTTTTTGACACCTTCCAAATCGTTGTTTTCCAAGGTCTCACGCATGCGGTCCTCGATTTCAGTAATCTTTGTCGCGTTGCGCAATACATTTGGATTCGTTGCTCTGAATTGAGTTTCATCAAATCCTTCTGCAAAACGTTTTTTTCCTTTTTCTACTTCTTTATCGATTTTCTGACGAATTTTCTCGATGTGTTCTTCGATTAAAACATCAGCGCGGTATCTTTTTTTGGAATCTTTATTGTCAATCAATGGATCGTTGAAGGCGTCAACGTGTCCAGACGCTTTCCAGGTGGTAGGATGCATGAAAATTGCCGCGTCCAAACCAACGATGTTCTCGTTCATTTGAACCATAGAAGTCCACCAGTAATTTTTGATGTTGTTTTTCAACTCAGCACCTAACTGGCCATAGTCGTAGGTTGCTGCCAAACCATCATAAATTTCCGACGACGGAAATACAAATCCATACTCCTTCGCGTGCGAAATAACTTCTTTTAAAAAATCATCCTTCTGTTCCATGCCGCAAAGGTAATTTTAAAAAGTGAAATAGGGGATAGTGCATGTTCAATAATTCGCACGAAGAAGTAGAGAACCGATAACAAAGAATAGAGATTGTAATGAGAAATTTGTATTTGCTCTTGATTCTATAAGTACCAATCTTTTTTAAATTTCTTTTCGGGTAAAATTTGGCAA
>JAHEMP010000109.1 GCA_024643585.1 Crocinitomicaceae bacterium
ACCAATCGCAACTCCGTCGTATTTTAGTTCACAAACATACTCCAATGGAATTTCGACAAGCTTTTTTATTCTATTTTCCCATTCTACAATTTCTTCTTCAGAGTAGGTATTTGACAATGATAGCATAGGGTATCTGTGCTCAACATTCTGAAATTTTTTGGTAATATCTCCACCTACTCTTTTTGTAGGAGAATTTTTGTCAGCCAAATCCGGGAACTCCGCCTCTAATTCTTGTAATTCTTTAAGTTTATTGTCGAATTCAAAATCGGTAACTTTAGATTCATTATCAACATAATAAGCATAATTAAGCTCGTTGATTTCATTGACCAAGTCTTCTATTCTTTTTTTTGCAAGTTCTTTTGTCATTTATTTAATTTTTGACCGTATATCATGCGGTTTTTACCTTGCATATCGTCCACGAGACATATATTCTCGAAATTATTTTCTTCCAACAAAGCTATCATTTCTTTACCAAAATTTTCGTGAATTTCGAAAAAAAGCCACCCGTTATCATGCAATTGAACAGATGCTTTTTTTGCAATAGCTGTGTAAAAAAGGAGAGGAACATTGTCAGGAACAAACAAGGCCACTTCCGGTTCGAAATCCAACACATTTTTCTCCATTTTCAATTTATCCACATTGGGTATATAGGGTGGATTTGAAACCCAAACATCGTATTTTTTTGAGTCCAGAGCAAGCATCTCCGATTGTGAAAGAACATCAATTTTTTGAATTTCAATTTCAACTTCGTTCAATCGGCAATTTTCTTTCGCTAAATCAATTGTTTCGTCAAAATTATCCAAAGCAGAAACTTTCGAATGTGGAATCAGTTTTTGAATTGCTATTGCAATACAGCCTGTACCCGTGCACAAATCTAAAATTTCAAGATTTTGTTTTTTTTTACCAACGACGCTAACGATAAGTTCTACTAGTTCTTCTGTTTCTGGGCGTGGTATTAATGCGGCAGATGAACACAGCATTGGCCAGCCCATGAATTCCGTTTCTCCGACAACATGCTGGAGTGGTTCCTCTTTTTCTAGTCTCTCCAAATAGGAATGAAAGGTGATCTCTTGTTCTTTGCGAACTTCATGAGATAAATGAAATGTTACTTCATTAAAAGGAATGGAAAATATTTTGCTTGCAATGGCTTTGAAATGGTATTGAACAGAAAGAGAGGTCCACTTGTGGTGAAACCTCTCTTCAAACTGTTCTTTTAGATTTTTAAGTGTTGTCAATTTTTTTTCGCTAATATCGAAAAAAAGCCGCAACAAATATCGTTTATTCGCCTACAAGATGGAAGAATCCTTGTTTATTAAGTTCTTTCCCATCCAAATCTTTAGCTTCAATAACATAGAAATAAACGCCATCCTCGGCAATACTATCGGAGGTGGATTTACCGTCCCATCCTTTCGTGATATCGTTTGTTTCATACATCAAGTTGCCCCATCTGTTAAATAGCTTCATGTTGTATTTTGAAAAACCTGATGGGTCTGCATTAATTGGACCGAAGAAACCGTTAACAGCGTCGCCATTTGGCGTAAAAACATTTGGCATATCTATATCACAAACACTTGCACTGTAATAAAAATCCCAAGTATGTGATCCACATGAATTGGTAGACGTCAAATAGTAATATCCGGGTTGGGTAAATGTTGCTGAACTTCCAGTTTGCCCATCACTCCAGTAGTAATTCGTAACATTTTCCCAAACAGAATAGGCAAATAATGTTTGTTCAATCCCTATACATCCTGCCTCATTTCCAACTTCAGAATACGGGTAAAAAACGACATCAATTACGATTGTATCCTTGTCTTGGCAAATTGGCTCGGTATAAACAACTGTGTATACACCTGGTTTGGACCATGTTGCAACTGTTTGAATTGAATCAATTGGTGAAAATATGGCTGTACCCGGTCCGCTTGCCAAAGTCCACAACCCATTGTCATTACCGAAGTTCCCATTCAAATCTAAAATATCACCGCATGAATTTGGATGTTCTAATAAATCAACGGGAGGCTGTGAGGTTATAGTAAAAGTTGTATCGCCAATACATCCTGCCAAATTAGCAACTGTTACGGTATGTATACCCATTGGTAAATTTGCTGAATACAAAGTATCCTGAGCCGGATTTGAAAGTCCCCAAGAAACAAACGAATAAAGAGACGAATCAATTAATTGAATATTTTCTGTCTCTCCAGGACAAACAAAGTAATCAATGTTATTAAAGTTTATAGTTGGCGGCGGACTGTACGTAACGACCAACAAATCAGAGTTGGGACAATTGGCGGCTGTATATTTTAATGTATACACGCCGTAGCCAGAAGTGAAAAGCAACCTCTGATTCAGGTAATTGTTGTTAAATTGATAAATTGGTGCACCTGGACCAGAAACCAAACTCCAAGTTCCGGAATTCGGAGTACCACCGGCAGTATTGGTTGTCATAAACAATGTGTCATTACAAATCGTTACATCCGGCATTAAAACAATATCTGCCTGGGTTCCTACTGCGAATGTACTTGTGGCAGAACAAAGACCTAAAGTGTCCGTTACAGTAACTGTGTAGGTTCCCGCCAATAAGAAATGACTAAATGAACCATCAAGACTTGGATTATTCCCCCATGTAATGTTGTTTCCATATCTCAAAGAGTCTGCAACGGTATAAAGAGATCCTCCTGCACCCGGACAATAAAACGGATTACCAACTGAGAAAATTTGCGATATCGGTTTTGAAATAGTCAATACCAATGTGTCCGTTGTATTGCAACCCGTGTCGTTAAAAACCAAATTATAAGTCCCGCTTACTGAAAATGTTGCCAAAGTGTTACCACCAGACGGTATTAACCCTGGATTTTGACCATTTGGACTATTGTAAGATGACCAAAAACCTGATCCTGAACCTCCAGAAGTAGTTAATAGAAAACTAGATGTGCAAAGGGAATCATTTGGCTGTAAAGTCAAGGGGGCCAACTGTGTGATGGTAAAAGTTTGATCTTCAGTACATACACCAAGAGTGTCCGTAACTGATACGGTGTAGGTACCTGCTGGTAAAGCATTGCTATACAATGAATCCAATCCTGGGTTCGTCAAACCCCAAGTTACAGAACCATAATTCAATGAATCCGGTAATTGATACAAGGATGAAGGAATGCCGCTGCAAATTGTAGACGTTCCAATTAAATTAATTGCGAAGGATGGCGCAACTAAGAAGTTGGTATCAATCCTTTTAAAGCAACCATTTTTTTCAACCGTTACTCCAAAATTTTGCAATGCACTACTAACATATATGGCCGAATCGAGAAGCAAATTATCCCACAAATAGGAATCATAACCACCTCCCAAGACGTCTACATATATTGAATCACAGCCCGTGACGGGTGATAATGTAGGGTTAAAATTTGAAACACCAGAGGAATCTATAATAACGGTGAGATCCAATTGAGTGATACCCGGTGGCACAAAATTATCGGTAGCTGTTATCTGGACTGTATGTGTCCCAACCGTTGCAGCAGTTCCTGGCACCCGTAATACGGTGTACGCGGTATTTCCGGGAACATTCGATACAATTTGTAGACCTGGTAAGGTGGGGGAACTAACTGCTATTGTCGTTGTTTGAGCTGCCTCAGGGGACAAAAATATAAACTGAACGTCAGCGGTATCCCCTATTGAACATATCTTGAAGGTGTCACAACTCGATGCACCATTTGGAACAGGAGGAATATTTATATAGGCGCAAACATCAAAAAAGAAACTTTTATTGTCTAACCAACTAATTCCATCAGGGTTTCCGAGAGCGCCATCAAAATCTGTTCCTGCATGGTCAAATCGAGCAATGAGAAAATAATTAATATTGTTTCCTTTATTTGCACCAGCAGTTGCAGGAACGCCACCGAATCCTCCAACTCCACCGGAGGCACTCCCAGTAGTCCATTGCATGTCTTCGTAGCAAAAAGCAACGTTTCCACCATCAATTGCAGGATCTAAACCGTCAGTAATAATTAGTTGGAAGGTGTTCAATTTATCACCTTGCTGACTATAATAACCAACACCTTCCCAGTTTATATAAATTGCTGTCGGTGTAATTTTGTACAAAACTTGTCCATTCCCATTTCTCGTGTCCACATCAGCCCAAAATGGCGAGATTATCTGCGTAGGTGATGAAGGAAAGGCCGTTGAGCTATAAGAAAACAAGCTAGAGCCAAATGTAATATTTCCATTATTGTTGATGTACATTGTGGTGACCGTGTCTCCATAAAAACAAAATGTAAAAGGTATCGTAATTGCGGCACTTGAACCATCATCATTCGGCGGCATAGCCAAAATATAGGTCGAGTCTGGTTGAACATAACAGTTGCAACCACTCGCTTTCGGTGGAATTCCGCCTTTGTCATTTTTAGGTTTCTGAAAAGCAGATTCGGCCGAAGAATTATCAAATTCTGCATGCACAAATGGGGCAATTGTAAATTGATCCAAAGTTCCAGCCAATTTCGCATCTTGGTATTCCTTAGAATCAACCGAAATTAATGGCTTTTTCGATTCAGTCTGAGCAAAAACAAAATAGGAAACAAAGACAAATAGCAGAGTAAATATACTGTTTTTCATAGTTTTATTGTATTTATCACTAAAAGAGAACGTAAATTTTCGCGCCCAAGTTGCACGAATATAGGACTTATTTTTTGCTTTTAAAATAATGTGTATAACCAAATCCTATTGTGAAATATTGTGTTATTTTGTTAAAATTATTAGGGTCATACCCATTGTTTGAAGCTAACCCCATATAAGAAGGGCGAAATCCTAAATATTGAATCACGTAACCTATGTTCAACTTAATAGTCGTGCTTTCGTCCATAGTCAACATTAGTCCAAATTGAGGTTCAAAGTACAAACATTGTTTGGATTCATAGGATCGACCTTGAGACGATAAAGAATCCGAGTTAAAAAAAGAATAGGTGTAACCCACTTTCAACCCATAGTCCGTTCCAAATGTACTGCTGTGAAATTTTTCCCGACCTACCTTTACAAATAGTGAGGTCAATTGTTGACTGCCTTTTATTTTCTCACTTACTTTAAACTCGTTAAGTGTAAATAGCGAATAATTTATCCCAATCCCCAGACACAAGGTATTCTTTAAAGTATGCTGATAATGTGTACTAGCGTTAAACAGCCCTTGCATAATACCTTTAAAAGATTCATTTGAGATATTTATAGGTAAGCCAACATTTACATGAAAACTTGATTTAGGGTCAATACTTTGTGCGTTGCCATTCGATACGATTAAAACAAAGATTGCTGAAATTATGTTTATTTGAAACTTGGTCATGTTAAACGAAAATAATGATTAATTCAGAATATATTGGAATCAAAAACGAGTAATTATTTCTTATGACAACCACCCGCCTTGATTATTAAATTATTTTTACACTTCACATAAGATTGATACTCTTCTATGCTTTTAGGTATTCGATACATATTACTTTCTGGATTAAGTTTCATATTGGTCAATTTTTTAGTCAAATTATTAGGGGGGAACAATGCTATAAGTAGCTATTTTGAGTTTCAGACTTTTGGAGCACACGAATTAGTATTTTTCAGATCACTCGTATCCTTTATAATTAGCGCTATTGTAATCAAAAGAAAAGCAATACCTTTTTTTGGAAACAATAAAAAATGGCTGTTCGTTAGGGGGATTTCAGGCGTGGTAGCTTTAACAATTTTCTTTTTCTCCTTGCAGAACTTACCGCTTGCTGTGGCTTCTATTTTACAATACCTCTCTCCTATTTTTACTGTTATTCTGGCAGCTATTATTCTGAAGGACAAAATATTAAAGCTACAATGGATATTGATAATTCTCGCTTTTTGCGGTGTGCTGTTGATAGGCTATGATAACTTGGTTTCTGATTCAGAAATCGTTATTGATCCAACTTGGATGATATTGGGAATTGTTTCTGCCTTTTTTTCTGCCATTGCCTACATTGCAATTGTAAAACTTAAAAACACAGATAAACCTATCACAATTGTCCTATACTTTCCTATGATGGCCCTGCCTTTTACCGGAATATGGTGTCTTTTTGATTTCGTTCTACCCATAGGATGGGAATGGATTATTTTGATCTTAATCGGTGTTTTCACTCAAATAGCCCAGATATTAATGACGAAAGCTCTTCATACAGCTGATACGGCCAAAATCGTACCTTTCCAATATCTAGGCGCTATTTATGCCATCATAATCGGGTGGTTTGTTTTCGACGAAAGATTGAGCTGGATTTTAATCGCTGGAATGTTTATTATAATAATTTGTGTTATTCTAAATACGATTTACCAACATAGATTGAAATCAAATACTTAATTTTAAAGGGTGATAGAATCAATAAATAGAGTCAACTTAGCGCATTTCGGCAATTTAGAATTACTTGCAAAACAAGTAGTCGAAGGTTTTATTACCGGTATGCACAAAAGTCCATTTCACGGCTTTTCCGTTGAATTCGCGGAACATCGATTGTACAACAAAGGGGAATCCACTCGTCATATCGATTGGAAACTATTCGCAAGGTCGGACAAGATGTTTACCAAAAAATACGAAGAAGAAACCAACCTGCGTTGCCAAATTGTTATTGATACATCTAGTTCGATGTATTATCCAATGAAGGAAGACAACAAATTGCATTTTTCAGTTTATGCTGCAGCCTCACTTATTGAGTTGCTTAAAAGACAGCGGGATGCTGTTGGACTTTCTTTTTTCAACGATGATTTAAAATTACATACTCAGTCAAAATCAAGCGAAAGACATCACGCCTATCTATATAGCGAATTAGAAAAGTGTTTGAGTGCTTTCGATGAGACAAAAAAATCGGAAACAAACGCTATTGATTCAATTCATGCCATCGCCGAACTAACCCATCAGCGTTCGTTGATTATTATTTTCTCAGATTTACTTGATGAACCTTCTAAAACGGATGAATTGTTTCAGGCTCTTCAGCATTTGAAACACAGAAAACACGAAGTCATCCTTTTTCATGTTACCGACAAAAAGAACGAAATAGATTTCAATCTGGAAAATAGACCCTATACATTTGTCGATATGGAAACAGGCGAGAAAATGCGCCTCCAACCAGCCGAAATAAAAGAAAAATACAAATTAGAAATACAGGCATATTTTAAAGAAATTGAATTGAGAGCTATTCAAAATCGAATTGATTTTATGCCTGCCGATATTGATGAAGGTTACGAACAAATTTTACTCAAATATCTCATTAAGAGATCTAAAATGATGTAACTAATCGTATTGATTTATAGACAATAAAACCAGCGTACAGGCTATTTCACAAAAAATCCCTGCTTTTTCCGCCTTAGAAACGAAGATTGAGTTTTCAGTCCCAGGGTTAAATATAATTCGTCTTGGTTTTATAGTATCAATTATATAATCCATCAAATCCAATTGGT
>JAHEMP010000367.1 GCA_024643585.1 Crocinitomicaceae bacterium
AAAAGAAAAGGCCGACAAAGAAGCGCTTCAAATATTCACGAAAAACTTACGTCAATTGTTGCTTGCTCCCCCCTTGGGCAACAAACGAGTCTTGGCTATTGATCCTGGATTTAGAACGGGTTGCAAAGTTGTTGTCGTAGATGAATCTGGAGAATTGCTGACAAACGCGACTATATATCCCCATCCACCTCAGAAAGAATTTGGTCCTGCACAAAGCAAAATTGCTCAACTAGTTCAAGCTTACAAAGTGGAGGCAATTGCAATCGGAGACGCCACGGCAGGTCGTGAAACGGAGAAATTTGTTCAAGGGATTCGCTTCGATAGAGAATTGCAAGTTTTTGTGGTTCGAGAAGATGGCGCTTCAATTTATTCGGCTAGTCCTATCGCAAGAAAAGAGTTCCCTGATTACGATGTTACTGTCCGAGGAGCGGTTTCCATTGGTCGACGATTAATGGATCCATTGGCAGAATTGGTGAAAATAGACCCAAAATCTTTGGGCGTTGGCTCGTATCAGCACGAAGTAAATCAATCGTGGTTGAAAACGGCTTTAGATGATGTGGTCGTTTCTTGTGTGAATGGGGTAGGTGTGGATGTGAATACTGCTTCGACTTATTTGTTGCAATATGTTTCTGGCTTAGGACCGACGTTAGCTGAAAATATTGTGAAATATAGAGCGGAAAATGGACGATTTACATCGAGAAAAGCCTTGAAAGAAGTCCCCAGAATGGGCGACAAAGCGTTTGAGCAGGCAGCAGGTTTCTTACGTGTTCGAGAAGGCGAACATCCTTTGGACAACAGCGCCGTTCACCCAGAAAGTTACGCAGTTGCTGAAAAAATTGCCAAAAAAGTTAAAATGACATTGGAGGAATTGATAGGTAATGACAAGGTCCTTGGAAGTTTGAATAAATCAGAATTTATAGACATTGACGGATATACTTTTACGGATATAATAAACGAATTGAAAAAACCTGGGCGTGATCCTAGAAAACAGGCCAAAGTTCTAAGTTTCGACAATCGAATTTCTAAAATCGAAGATTTGGTAGAAGGAATGATTTTACCCGGAATTGTAACCAATGTGACGGCTTTCGGCGCTTTTGTAAATATTGGAATCAAAGAAAATGGCCTGATTCACAAATCTCAACTGTCTGATAATTACGTGGATGATCCTTCAACGGTTATTGCTTTACACGAGCATGTAGAAGTAAAAGTGATGGAGATTGATGTCGCTAGAAAAAGGGTTGGTTTGAAAAAAGTGTAAAAAAAGTTTCGAGTTTCAAGTTGATCCGCGTTGCGTTTCTTCAAGTTAGAAGTTTTGTGCCTTCATAAAAAAAAGGATAATAAGTGCCCAAACATATAACTTGAAACTCGAATCTTGCAACTATTATTTATAACTTTATATCATGTTTAAAATCCTACTAATATTAGTTCTTTGTTTATTCACGTTTAATGCGTTTAGCCAAGGAAAATCAGCTCCAAAATTGGTTGTTGGAATCGTTGTAGACCAGATGGTTTACGATTATTTGTATCGTTATCACGACCGTTTTTCAAAAGGCGGTTTTGTAAAATTGATGGACAAAGGCACGAACTGCCGGAATACACAATACAATTACGTACCAACCTTCACCGGACCGGGTCATGCTTCAATTTATACGGGAACAACGCCGAATCAGCATGGTATAGTGGGAAATGAATGGTACGACCGTGCGCAACAAGCAACAGTCAATTGCGTCACCGATTCCGCTTATTTTTCAGTGGGAACAGAATCAAATTATGGTATCTGTTCACCCCGTCCACTTACTTGTATGACAATTACGGATCAGTTGAAAGTGACGTATCCAAATGCCAAAGTCATTTCAGTTTCAATAAAAGATAGAGGCGCGATACTTCCTGGGGGACACATGAGTGATGGTTCGTATTGGTACGATTACATGACTGGGAAATTCATCACAAGTGAATATTATAAAAAGGAATTACCAAAATACGTCAATGATTTCAACGCGAAAGAGTATCCGAAATCGGTAATGCAAAAAACTTGGAATACACTTTA
>JAHEMP010000368.1 GCA_024643585.1 Crocinitomicaceae bacterium
TTTGATTACAATGAAACACTAGACAATCCCCAAGACGATAAGGTTCAAAACATTGTAAAAAGCGATCTTTCTGAAAATATGCCTTCCAATTCTGTAAGGGCATTAGCAGTTGATTTTGACGATGAAATATGGATAGGGACTGACAATGGATTTGCCATTATTTATAATTCTGACAATGTATTTGAGTCCACCCAACCTCAATATTTACCGCAGCGCATAAAACTGGAATTTGAAGGAAATGTGGAATACCTGCTTGGAAACACAGCAATTAACGATATAGAAATAGACGGTGGTAATCGAAAATGGATGGCGACTGAAAGTTCTGGTGTTTTCCTACTTTCTCCAGATGGTTTAACGATTCTAGCCAATTATACCGTTGAAAATTCAGGTTTGATTAGTAATAATGTTGCGGATATTGAAATTGATCAAAAAACAGGTGAAGTTTACATGATAACCGATTTGGGATTGGTTTCCTTGCGCACAGACGCGTCTTATGGGGATCCTAATTATTCCGATGTACGCGTATTTCCCAACCCTGTTCGACCAGAATTTGAAGGACTCATAACCATACAAGGTATACAATACAATTCCGATGTTAAATTCACCGATATGGCGGGTAATTTAGTTTACAAGACAACCTCCAATGGAGGAACTGCCGTTTGGAATGGAAAGAATTTAAATGGGGAGAAAGTTACCTCTGGCGTATACTTGATTTGGACCGCTTCGAATGAAGAAAAGGGCAGAAAGGTTGGAAAAGTTCTGATAATCAACGATTAGAATGAAGGAAAATGATATCGGGATTTTCTTACAACGAACGGTCTATTCAGAATCCAGTGTCATCGTAAGTTATTTCACGCGCAACCATGGATTTCAAAAATTCATTTTTCGAGGTGCGAAAAAAAAAGCGAGTCATTTGTTTCCGTTGAATTTGCAAGAATTGGTCTACTATCATCGTCCAGAAAGTGAATTGGGCAATTTAGTATCGGCTGAATCAACTCTGGAGGTTCAAAACATTCCATTTGATCCAATTCGATCCAGTATTGCTTATTTTCTTGCAGAAGTACTTCAAAAATGTTTGACACACACTGAAAAAGACGAACACTTGTTTTCTTTTGTTCACCAAAAAATTGAAAGACTTGACAAAGGCGAAGATTTGGCGCTTTTCCCTTCCAGTTTTCTGCTTGAACTTACGTATCATTTAGGCATTGAACCACATGTTCTTGATGAGAATAGCAATGCATTTAATTTAGCCGATGGCGAATTTCATTTTAGTGATACTGCGGATTTGAATTGTTCTACAGACGTCGCTCTTGTTCTGCTCTCTCTGCTTCGCGGGAATATCCCTGACGTAAATTAT
Organism: Crocinitomicaceae bacterium; assembly: GCA_024643585.1. GTDB lineage: Bacteria > Bacteroidota > Bacteroidia > Flavobacteriales_D > Crocinitomicaceae > UBA2040. The sequence continues at coordinate 1,358 of JAHEMP010000368.1, forward strand.
TCAATGCGAAAAGAAGTGCTTAATACGATCCTTCTCTATTACAAATTCCACATTGATCATTTTGGAAATTTGAAGACCAAAGAAATTATAGAATCCATTTTCACCCCATAAAAAAAGTCATTCCCGCGGAATGACTTTAAAATTGCAAGCTGAGAGCCATTAATTAAACAATTTGTTCCATCATCTTCGTGGAACCTTCATAAATATAGTAGATAAATCTAAAATCTCCATTGAATTTGGTACGAAATTTTTGACTTTAACATTAACTAACACGATTAAGTCATCCGTTAAAATTGGCATAACCACTGCATCATTTACAACCTTTTGATCGGCAATAACGAAAAGTTGATTTCGTATTGCTTCATCTTGCTCTTTGATTGCTTGGTCCAAAATATCATCAAACTCCTTGCTTCTATAATGAAAGGTGTTTATTGTATTGTTTTTACCTATGTTTCCGCCGTAAAACAAGTTTAAGAAATTTTCAGGATGCGCATAATCGGCTATCCAACCCGCACGCCAAATTTTTGCCTTTCCACTGGCAATAGCTCTATCTCTTTCCCCTATTGTGCAAAGTTTTGCTTTCAAATTCAGCCCCAAATTTCGATTAAGTTGTTCGATAATACCCATAACCATTTTCAGACCTGGAGAATTTTTCTTGGCGTTCACATATATTTCCAACTCTGGAAAAC
>JAHEMP010000369.1 GCA_024643585.1 Crocinitomicaceae bacterium
TGGAACATCCCAGGGTATTCCTGTAATTGCTTGTGATTGTGAAGTTTGTAAATCAAAGAATCCGAAAGACAATCGCTTGAGAAGCTCAATTCTTTTTACGATAGACGACCGCAATTATGTTATCGATACGGGCCCTGATTTTCGTCAGCAAATGTTGAGAGAAAATGTTCACTCATTATCTGCTGTCATTTTCACCCATGAACACAAAGACCATGTTGCTGGATTAGATGATGTCAGGGCATTTAATTTTAAAGAAAAGCGAGACATGGAAATTTATTGTTCTGAACAAGTCGAAGCGGCTTTGAGACGAGAATTTTCATACGTTTTTGGAAACAACCCTTATCCAGGAATACCAAAACTGAATTTGAATAGAATTTCTAATGCACCTTTTATACTGGATGATTTTGAAGTTCTTCCTGTTGAAGTGATGCATTACTTAATGCCCGTTTTGGGTTTTAGAATTGGAGATTTTTCGTACATAACGGATGCCAAAACGGTTTCGAGCGAAGAAAAGAAAAAATTAATGGGAACCAAGGTATTAATTGTAAATGCCTTGCGTTTAACAGAACATATTTCTCATTTCAATTTGGAACAAGCCTTAGAATTTATAGCTGAAATAAAACCAGAGAAGGCTTATCTAACTCATATTTCTCATTATTTGGGTAAACATGAAGAGGTGGAAGCTAGTTTACCCAGTAATGTTTATTTGGCATATGACGGTCTGAAAATAACGATTTAATTATTCAGATTCCAATTGTAATCTTGGTAGGTTATTTTTGCATCTGAAGGGAGCGGTGTATCCAAATATTTATTCAAAAAAGGAATTACACCACTTTCAAAATCAACTTTGTACCAATCAAATATATTGGAAATCTTTGCCGAATTGGCAGTAAAAGTATTTTCATTTTTATCGTTGATATATCGTTTAGCCTGTTTGTCGAGTAGTGAATTTAAATTCGCAGCCGTATATTCCTGATTCAATAGCTTGGGACATGAAATGCTCGCACAATTGACTGCAAAATGAATTCGGGGTTCGTTGAATTCTTTGCGAATGATGTTGTTTTCAATGTCGTTCAAGCTTAGAATTTTACCATCCAGTAGAATAAATTTTTTATCCCACGGTTTGCCATTTGCAATTTCCTTAATGGATTTAACAGGATAATTGTCGATTATCAATTTTATGGTAAAAAGGTTGTACGCATTTATCCAATACGCCAACTTTTGATTGTTACTCCAACCAACTTTTGGTGTGTGTTCTTGAAAATGGTTGATAGCTTGACCCAGCATTTCCGTATTCACTTTAATTTGAGCATAATTTACTTTGCCCGAAGAACTAACGAAACTCGAAAGAATTTGAGGATAAACACCAGAAAAATCGATCTTTGGAATTATGGTTGAGCTTGGCATATCGACTTCAACATCCGATTTGGGTTCAATTTCCTTCTGGTCGATAACTTGTTTTTCAGCAGCATCTGTTGTTCCAATGGGTTTATCAGTAATTTTCTTTTCTCCATCCATTTTTATGGATTCCATTGGGTTTCCCACATTCTCTTTTACAATTGTGGCATTGTCCAAATTGCTAGGTTGAGTTTCGTTTGTTATTAATTTATCATTTGATTCATTGGAAGCTGAACTGCAAGAAATCAAAAGAATTGTAATTAAAAAGGCACTTAAAATATTCATGGTAAGTTTTTATAATAATTTATCCATTCTACATCTTGAACAGAACGCAGGATTTTCCAAAAGCTTGTATCTACAAAAAAATCACTGTCAATATTTCGAATACCAAATTCTTTGTATAGATATTTTTCTTGACCACTTGAAGGCCTAAATTGTTTTCCGCTCCAACCATCTGCATTCACTCCTCGAAACGGAGAAATTCGAAACCGAAGTTTCCATAAGGAATCCAAAGGTGCGCAAAATGGGTATTCTTTCATCAATTTGTAGTCTTTGTCTACACCGCATTGTAAGTGTTCGAGAGCGAAAAGATTATCTTTAGATGTGTTGTAAATACTCGGCCAATATCCAGAAGCAAATTTAAC
>JAHEMP010000370.1 GCA_024643585.1 Crocinitomicaceae bacterium
GTGTTTACCTCGTGAAAATAATAAATGGAAACAGCTCGTTTGTAGAAAGAATTATATTAAAGAATTAAAATAAATTATTTTTAAAAAAGGCCTGCATCTTTGGAAGCAGGCCTTTTTTGTATTCAATTCGTTCGGATAAAACTATCCTAATTTCTGTCTTTTGTGATAGGTTTTATCACCTCGAGTTTTTGGTTTTTTATATTTCTTGCCAATATTTTGCTTATAACTACCACCCAGATTAACTTTTTGATTTTTAGCTTTTTTCTCATGGAAACTGGCTCCTTTTTCCGTGTCCTTTGTGTTCCTTGATGGATTTTTCTCTGCATAGTCATCTGGCTGCTCTTCAGCAAGCAAGCGATCGGATATCTTTACATCTTTTGGGAAATCAATTTCAGGAATCTGATAATCCATCAATTGCTCGATTGCCTTTTTATATTTTTCCTCCGCGGGAGTAGAAAATAAAATAGAGCTTCCCTCCTCTTCGGCCCTTCCAGTTCTACCTATTCGGTGCATATAATTTTCTGGAAATACTGGTGTATCAAAATTAATTACATGAGTTATTTTGCTCAAATCCAATCCTCGCGCAATTATATCCGTTGCAATTAATATTCTGTTGTTACCATTGTCGAAGTTCTCAATGGTTTGAAATCTAGTCGACTGAGCTTTATTTGAATGAATTATTCCGCATTCTTTTCCAAAATCCTCTTCCATTTCAAGAAACAGTTTATCGGCTTTCCTCTTACTTGAGGTAAAAACTAACACTTTTCGAAAGGTTTGTTTGTCTTCCATTAAATGTTTTAACAAATTCACTTTCGTATAGAAATTTTCAACTTGATAAGAACTTTGACGAATATTCTCTAAAGGGGTTCCACTAACAGCAATTGAAATCTTGACTGGGGCAATGAAGAAAGAATCTATCAAATCTTCTACTTCATCTGTCATAGTAGCCGAAAACATAATATTCTGTCTACGGTCACTCATCAATTCAAAAATATTCATCAATTGAGGACGAAAACCCAAATCTAGCATTACATCAACTTCATCAATAACCAACTTTTTTATACTTTTTGTGGATATAGTTTGACTCAAGATAAGGTCGTACAATCTTCCAGGGGTAGCTACAATAATATCGGTTCCTTCAGCTACTTTGATTCTTTGAGTATTAATATTCACTCCGCCGAAAATCGGTAGAATACGAAGATTCATATATTTAGATAGCTTTTCTAACTCATCTACAACTTGCATAACTAACTCCCGTGTGGGAACAAGAATTAATACACGTGGTTGAACTTGATTTGAAAACTTTAAGTTCTCCAATATTGGCAAGGCATACGCCAGGGTTTTGCCCGTTCCAGTTTGTGCTATTCCTAAAACATCTTTTCCTGACAATACAATTTTAAATGATTTTTCTTGAATAGCCGTAGGTGATTCATATCCCAAATCATGAATTGCATTTTGTAACTGTTTCTTTAAATTGAATATCTGAAATCCTGACATAGACCTTGAAAAATATTTTTACAAAGGTAAGCTATCTTTGCCATTCATTAACCCTATTAGCATTTGTTATAATTTACACGTAAAATGTCTGCAAAAAGAGGTTCTAATGTTAAATATTAGCCGAAAGATTGATTTTTTAACACAATATTCTTTTGTTACTGAAAAAATACGTAAATTAGTTAACCTTATTGACAGTTGTGCGTATAGAATCTCTGTTAATACAATTAATTATGCGCGCAATGAATCGAACTTTATAATTTATGTTAGAGTTTAAAATTGATGGAAATAGCGAGTTGCTAAAAAATGAAGAAAAGATTATTGCTAAAAAACTTCAAAAGCAAGCACTTATTTTCGGGTTATTTTTCGGAATAATAGGCCTTCTTGAAATGATTTTAAGCTTTTCTGGTTTTCTTGATGATTATTTTCTGTCTGTGAGATTTAGTCCTTTTGGCATGATTAGGTCAGTTTTAATGAGATTCATTGCAATACTATGGATATTTTTAAATGGATTCAAGCTTAGGCTAAATCTT
>JAHEMP010000110.1 GCA_024643585.1 Crocinitomicaceae bacterium
TTTGAAACGTTTGTTCTCTATGAAATTAATCACCGTTTCACTGCTTTTGCTTTTAGATTGTTTGGTTGTTGGCCAATATTGGGAGCCGCTTTCATCGCTTCCAGCCGCCGGTCGAGATGATGCTGTTTCATTTTCAATTGACGGTTATGGTTATGTGGTAACAGGAAATCAAAATGGATTTTCAGAAAGCAATCGAATGTTCAAATATTCTCCGACTACCAATTTATGGGAAGAAAGTCAAATATTCCCGGGGGAATCCAGACAATACAGTGGGTCTTTTGTTCTCAATGGACGAGCTTATGTGATAGGTGGATATTCGTCGTCCAATCAAGCTTTAAAGGACGTTTGGAAATTTGACCCTAAATTTAACACGTGGACACAACTCAACGATTTTCCGGGAGAAGCAAGATGGTCATTTTTTACATTTTCCACTGAGGAATTTGGCTTTATTGGAACGGGAGCTACCATAGGTGGGCCAACAGTTTCGGATTGTTGGAAATACTTCCCTGAAATAGATAGCTGGCAGCAAATCAGTTCGTATCCTGAAGGAGCGATCAGGGAAGTTCATGGATTAAGTATAAACAACGAGTGTTTTGCGGGTACTGGGATGAAATTAAACCCATTGACCTTTTCAAATAAATTTTATCATTACGATGTCTTGTTGGATAATTGGTCACCAATAGACGATTTTCCAGGAGATTCTAGAGCCTATGTTGGAATGATAAATGCGGGCAAATATGGCATCGTTGGAGGCGGATGGGGTGAACAGAATCAGTTTTATAAGGATTTTTATTTGTTGAATTTGAACAAAGAATGGGTTGAATTACCACCATTCTCCATGCAAGGATGGCGCGGCATGACGGCTTTTTCCATTGGAAATACAGCTTATTTTGCGACCGGGTTGTACGAGAATTTGTCGCGGACTAGCGACTTGTATAGACTTTCATTTTCGTCCGAAGAAGTTTTTATCTTTCCAAATCCGTCGGATGAAACAAGCAGTTTGTTCTCCTCGTTTTTTGCTGAAGTTGAAATTTTTGATGCTATGGGAAAAAAAGTAGACCAATTTGAAATAAGCGAGGGGAGTTTTTATCCATTGCCCAAGCAAGCGTCAGGAGTATATTTTATTCAATTGTCACAGGCGCAAATTAAAAAAGGAATAAAATGGGTCGTGCGCTGAAATTTGAAATTATGGAAAGTTTCGGTCGTTTTTTTCTTTCACCAAATGTGAAATGATTAATTTTAAATAAAAACAATCGATTAAAGATGAAAGAATATTGGAATGACTTAAGTTCAAGTCAAAAAACAAAATTAATTTTCAAATTGATTTTGGGTCTTTTTGCCTTGATTTTTGCAATACGGAATTGGCAAAATACGGAAGTAGTACTCGTCTTTTTCAAAATGCAATTGCCATTAACTATTATTATAGTTTTATGTGTTGCTGTAGGTTTTGCTTTAGCTTCTCTATTCGATTACAAAAAATTCAGAGTTAAAAATAAAGAAATAGAAGAGCTGAAAATAAAGTTTGAAAATCTTCTGAAAAGTAAACCCGAAGATAAATAATACAGACTTACTATTTTAAAAATCGATCCTGCTTTGTTGAATGAATGAAGAGGAAATCTCCTTCTTCTACCTGCGGCACCTGGTCCTCAATCAATTCGAAGTTTGCTATACCGTATTGTTTATACCCTAGTTCAGTGAAAAAAGGAACCAAATTAGAAATATTCTCTTGACTTAATTCGATTTGAACCGTTGGTTTGTGTTTTTCTAAAACTTCATGTAATTCTTGAAAAACAACCCATTCAAAACCCTCTATATCACATTTTATATAATCGATTTTCTCGAAAGATTGGAACAACTTTTTGGTTCCTGAAATTTTAACTTCTACCTCAACACCTTCACCAATGTCTTCGCCTTCAGCTATTACATGCGGAAGACCTGTTCTTAATACACCGTTGTCTTTGGGCAATACCATTTTAGTAATGCCATCTGTCGTTCCCAATGCCGTGTGCAGAATAGTCACCTGTGGAAACGGGCTTAAATTCTTTTTTAGGATATTATAAAACGCTGGAATAGGTTCTATACAAACCAAATTTCCATTCGGTGTTAGCCGTGCAAAAGTCTTCGCAAAATAGCCTAAATTGGCTCCAATATCAATCACATGATCCGTTGGTTTGATCCATCCCTTTATGGCGTAGTGATATTTGAATGCAGTTTTATTTTTCAAAGCACCTATAGAATACAAAAGGTAAAATCCTTTGTGCAACATTTGTAGAAATGTATTTTCGGGCAATATTTTGTATGCTATTTTCTTGAAAACTCCAGCCATGTTTTTAATCATTTCTGCGAATTTAGACAATACATGTTTATTTCATCAATTTTCAGTGAATTCCTTTTAAAAGTCTTTGAAAATATTGACATTTGTATATCGACAAATCACTACGAGTGCATCTTGTCGAAGTTCGTTAATTCGAATGCCCATGCAGCTTATTTTGAAGCTTAACATATTTGACAATAAGGGGCGTCTCAGAAAATCAATGGCGGGCCACAAACGACTTGTCGTAAAGGAAATTCCTTTCAGTGGATTACAAAGATTATCGGCAATCCGAATCCTGTTTTTCTGAAGTTTCAGAAATTCTTCTGCATGGGTTTTTAAACTTATTTTATGATCAATTACAACACAGCCCGCGATGAGGAGGCGATACTAGAATTGCGTCCTGAGCTTTATTTGGAAAAAATGGACACGATGACTGAGGTGGAAAATTTTCAGAATTCCACTTTGCGACCTATTTTAAAAATGCAACACAATTTACTTTTGGATTTTTTGTTACAACAAAAAAACATCGACTCTATTTTGGCGAATAGAGATTCTAAAAAAGTATTCGAAGCGCAATTAAAATCATTTATCAACCAAGCCCATTTGAAGGAGATTTTTATTGGAATGATACTAGGCTTATTTTCGAGAGAGGAAATGAAGTTATGTTTTAATCACAGTAAAGAAATCAACAAACGAATCATGCAAATGATACTTCAACGGTTCATGGATTCTTTATAAATGAAAAAATCCGTAACCTAAAGTGATTACGGATTTCCAATTAATTCAATTTATTTTATCAATTGACTACTTTGTCGTATTCAACTTTAAATTCGTCATCGTCTTCAAACCAAGGAGCCATTTTATTCAATAATTCTTTTGCTTTATCTACTTGACGACTGGATATATAGCATTCAGCTGTTTGAATTACACCATGTTTTAGTAACAACACGTCCGCTTCTAACCATCCATCAATACTATTGATTTCTTTAATCATGTTTTCAGCTTCTTTCCAAGATGAGTTTGCACCTCCTTTGTCCGAATTTCTGAATTTACACGTTCCTTCCATGAATTTACATCCAATTGGATTTGGCGATATTTTTAGATATTTAATATTCCAGCTATACGCTTTTCGATAATCTTCAGCACCTACATCGTTCAAAATACGTTCTACGCAAGCCAAGGTAAATTTGCTTACAAATTCTTCATTCTCAGTTTGACACGAACCATCTGAATCGTATTTGAAAGCTTTTCCCATTGCTCCAATACCCGATTTAAATGCATTTTTGAAATCATCGTCAGCTTCACCTGAAACAGATATTTTATAGTATCCTTTCGCCATCCACATGTATACATTTGGATCCTTTTTTGTGTCGTCTTTGCCAGCATATTTTTCGGATTGACTTACTAATTTCTCGTAGTTTCCATCCGCATACAAGATTTTGAGATCATCAAACTCAGGCGCTTGAGCGGCAGCTGCAAAAGTGAATAGTAGTCCAAAAGTTGTTGCAAAAATTAATTTCATAATTTGTTTGTTTTTAATCATTGTTCGTCAGAATCCAAACTTCATGCCGAAACTTTACAATTTCAAAAGTAAATATATAAGTTGATAGATACAAGCCTATTCCATCATGTTATTCTTTAGAATAATTTTCAAGAATTTACCGTGTTGAAAAAACTATGAAGCGCTTTCTATCAGTAAGTTTAATATTTCAATTGCAGCTTTGGAAATTTTAGTTCCAGGTCCAAAAACACCAAAAACGCCAGCATCGAACAAATATTCATAGTCTTGTTTCGGAATAACGCCCCCAGCAATTACCATAATATCTTCCCGTCCCATTAGCTTTAGTTCAGCAATAACTTGAGGAACCAATGTTTTGTGTCCCGCAGCCAAGGAAGAAACGCCTAAAATGTGCACATCGTTTTCAACGGCTTGTTTTGCCGCTTCTCTTGGTGTTTGAAATAAAGGGCCAATATCTACGTCAAAACCAATATCAGCAAAGCTAGTTGCAATAACTTTGGCACCCCTGTCATGGCCATCTTGTCCCATTTTTGCCACCATAATTCTTGGTCGACGACCTTCCAATTGACTAAATTTATCAGCCAATTCTTTTGCTTTTTCAAAATCAGTATCTTTCATAGCTTCAGATGAATAAACTCCACTTATGGATCTAATTGTTGCTTGATATCTTCCAAATGTTTTCTCCATTGCAGAAGTAATCTCGCCTAAAGATGCTCTTTTTCGTGCGCAATCCACCGCTAATTCCAATAGGTTTCCATCATTAGTTGCAGCAGCCTTCTCAAGTTTAAACAACGCTTCTTTTGTTTCGGCATCGTTTCTGCTTTGACGCATGCTCTGCAATCGTATAATTTGCGAGTCACGCACAGCTGTATTGTCAACGTCCCGTATTTCGATTTCCGATTCTTCCTCCAATTCAAAACGATTAACTCCAACAATTATATCCTTACCGGCATCGATTTTGGCCTGCTTGCGTGCCGCGGCCTCTTCAATGCGCATTTTTGGCACTCCTGATTCAATTGCTTTCGCCATTCCTCCCAACTCTTCCACTTCTTGAATTAATTTCCAAGCAGCTTCGACTAATTCGTTGGTTAGTGATTCAACATAAAAACTTCCTCCATAAGGATCAATAAAGTTGGTAATACCTGTTTCTTCTTGTAAATATATTTGCGTGTTACGAGCAATTCGAGCGGAGAAATCTGTTGGTAATGCAATTGCCTCATCCAAGGCATTGGTGTGTAATGATTGAGTTCCACCAAGAGCTGCGGCAAGCGCTTCTATTGCTGTTCGAGCAACATTGTTAAAAGGATCCTGCTCCGTCAAAGACCAGCCAGATGTTTGACAATGTGTTCTTAATGCCATTGATTTTTCATTCCCAGGGTTAAACTGTTTCACCAACTTCGCCCAAATCATTCGTCCTGCCCGCATTTTAGCAATTTCCATGTGATGGTTCATGCCTATCGCCCAAAAGAAACTTAATCTCGGTGCAAATTCATCAATTGCCATTCCTGCTTTAACTCCAGCTCTTAGATATTCCAATCCATCAGCAAGTGTATACGCCAATTCAATTGCAGCGGTAGCTCCAGCTTCCTGCATATGGTAACCAGATATTGAAATAGAATTGAATTTCGACATGTTCTTGGCCGTGTATTCAAAAATATCAGCAATAATCTTCATGGAAGGTGCCGGTGGATAAATGTAGGTATTGCGAACCATGAATTCCTTAAGAATGTCATTTTGAATGGTGCCAGATAGTTTGCTTTGATCCACTCCTTGTTCCTCAGCAGCAACGATATAAAAAGCCATGATTGGAACAACAGCTCCATTCATCGTCATGGAAACGGACATTTCATCCAAGGGAATTTTATCGAATAGAATTTTCATGTCCTCAACGCTGTCGATTGCAACTCCTGCTTTACCAACGTCACCTTGCACGCGTTCGTGATCTGAATCATAACCGCGATGTGTTGCTAAATCGAAGGCAACGGAAAGACCTTTTTGTCCAGCAGCTAAATTTTTTCTATAGAATGCGTTGGATTCTTCGGCCGTCGAAAAACCGGCATATTGTCGAATTGTCCAAGGGCGAATGGCGTACATGGAAGCATAAGGACCTCTTAAATATGGAGCCTTTCCAGCACCAAAGTTTATATGTTCTAACCCTTTGATGTCCGAATCAGCATAGAAATTTTTTAAATAAATTTTTTCTGCTGTTTCAAAATTATTGGAACTTTCAGCATTTTGAAGTTCGATGTCTTTAGGACTAATCCCTTGAAAATTTACTTTTTCCATGCTAAATTATTTTTCAAGAATTAATGGTTCTAAGCCGAAATATTTTGGAATTTCCATTCTAGAAAAATCTTTTTCATCTGGATTTGGAAATTTATTTATGCCAATTAATATTTTGCTTTTATCGTTTACTTTTTCTTGTTTAAGCTGCGCTGTCGTACTGATTTTATTTTTAATTATTTTCATTCCTTCAGCTGTTTCCAATCCATTTGCTTTCTCTAGTTCTTGAAACAGATACCATGCTTTAGCTTCTAATTGTTCCGAAATTTTCTCCAAATTATAGCTTCCTCCGAGAGGGTCAACTACTTTGTCAAAGTAACTTTCTTCTTTCAATAAGTTGGATATGTTGATAGCCATTCTTTCGCTCAAGGTACGGTCTGAACCTTTGGCATATTTGTCGTAAGCTTGAACTTGGATTTCATTTGCTCCTCCCAAAACGGCTGACATAGCTTCTGTCGTTTGGCGGAGTAAATTGGTATAAGGATCTTTCAAAGACTTATTTACAAATCCAGTTTTTGCATAGATAAAACAAGAATGGGAGCAATTTTCTTTTGGTGAATAGGAGGAGATAATAGTTGCCCAAAGTTTTCGGAATACTCTAAATTTTGCAATTTCTATGAAATAATTTGGGCCTATGCCCATTTCGAAGCGAAGCATAGCAGAGGCATCATCAACTGAAAATCCTTTTTCCATTAATTTGAATAAGGCGGAATGTCCTGCTGAAAGAGCAAAACCTATTTCTTGAACCGCATTGGCACCGGCCTGATGAACTCCAAATGAATTTATGGAAAGTTGAACATTTGATTGGGTGGAATCCACATGAAAATTTTCAATTGAATCGTTCAATAAAATCAACCTTTTCTTGCAGAAACTTGGAAAAATGGAGGCCAAGTTTTTACTTTGCTCCTCATCAATGGTTTTAAATTGGGTTTCTATATAGTCAAGTTCAATTTCTGAAAATAAGGCATCCCAAAGAATACTCTTTTTCATAAGGACGAAAGTCAAAGAATTTGCCCCTTGATTTAAAGCTGTCAGAGCCTCTTGATTGGCAATTTTTTCATCTTTGACATCTATACTTTTTCCAATGTACCAGTCATTACTATGCGATTTAGACGTTCTTGAAAAAGTCAATTTTGTTGGGCCGACATTCTTATCTTCAAATTT
>JAHEMP010000371.1 GCA_024643585.1 Crocinitomicaceae bacterium
ATTAGCTGCTGCGGTTATCGCTTGCATTTCGGCATGCGCCGTTACATCATGGAGCATTTCGGTCAGATTATGACCTCGGGCAATGATTTTATTGTCGATTACAATTATGGCACCGACAGGAATTTCATCTTTTTCAAAAGCGATTTCTGCCTCATGCAAGGCTTTTTTCATAAAATATTCGTCGGTGAAAATGTTTTCCATGAAGCAAAAATACAGCATTCAATTCGTACATTTGTCCTATGTCAGTAAATTTACTAAATACTATCAATTCTCCTACCGATTTGCGTAAGCTTGAGGAAGCACAACTTCCTCAATTGGCTCAGGAATTGCGTGATTTTATAATTGGTATTGTTGCGGTAAAAGAAGGACATTTAGGTGCTAGCCTTGGCGTTGTAGAACTCACGATTGCTTTGCATTATATTTTCAATACTCCTGATGATTTATTGATTTGGGATGTGGGACATCAAGCCTATGGTCATAAAATATTGACCGAACGAAGAGCAATTTTTCATACCAATCGCCAATTGAACGGCATTTCAGGATTTCCAAAACGCAGTGAAAGTGTTTACGATGCTTTTGGCGTAGGTCATTCCTCTACTTCAATTTCTGCCGCTTTGGGAATGGCAATTGCCTCCAATTTAAAAGGGGATTTCGAGAAACATCATATTGCCGTAATTGGTGACGCATCTATTGCCTCCGGAATGGCATTCGAAGGATTGAATCACGCAGGAGTTACTGATGCCAATTTATTGGTAATCCTCAACGACAATGCCATAGGAATTGACCCGAGTGTTGGTGCTTTGAAAAACTATCTTACTGCCGTGAAAGAAGGGAAAAATCCAAGGAAAAACAACATGATTAAATCCTTGAATTTTGATTATTTTGGACCTATTGATGGCAACGATATTTTTGCAGTAATCAAGGAATTAAAACGATTACAAAAAATAAAAGGACCAAAATTCCTGCACCTCATCACCACAAAAGGAAAGGGTTTGCAACAAGCTGAAGAAGACCAGGTAAAATACCATGCCCCTGGTAAATTTGATGCTATTACAGGAGAAATTCATGTGAAATCTGAAGAAAATCTTCCTCCAAAATACCAGGATGTTTTTGGATTGACTCTTTTAGATTTGGCGAAAGCCAACGAAAAAATCATTGGAATCACCCCAGCAATGCCATCGGGAAGCTCATTGAAATTCATGATGGATGAAATTCCAGAACGTGCTTTTGATGTGGGAATCGCAGAACAACACGCCGTAACTTTATCTGCTGGAATGGCAACTCAAGGAATGATTGTTTTTTGCAATATCTATTCTACTTTTTTACAACGTGCCTATGATCAAGTAATTCATGATGTAGCTATACAAGATCTACCCGTTATCTTTTGTTTGGACAGAGCAGGATTAGTTGGCGAAGATGGAGCTACACATCATGGGGTTTTCGATTTGGCTTATTTGCGTTGCATACCGAATATAATTATCTATTCGCCATTGAATGAAATTGCGCTTCGGAATATTTTATTTACTGCTCAATTAGGCTTACAGCATCCTATTGCGATTCGTTATCCTCGTGGCCGTGGTCAAATTACAGACTGGCAGAAACCATATGAAAAAATAGAAATTGGCAAAGCAAATTGCCTTAAAGCAGGATCTAACGTTGCTATTTTATCCAACGGAACAATAGGGAATAATGTTACTTTGGCATTAGCCGAAATGAATAATCCTGAGGAGTTTGCCCATTATGATTTTGCTTTTGTAAAACCGCTAGACGAGAACTCATTACATACTATTTTTTCAAAATTTCAAAACATAATTACTATTGAAGATGGTGTCATAAAAGGTGGTTTTGGCACGACTATTGTAGAGTTCGCAACTAAAAATAACTATAAATCAAGTATAAAAATCCTTGGAATTCCTGACGAATTTATTGACCAAGGAACTGTAGAAGAATTACAACAATATTGCAAATTAGACGTTAGCAGTTTAATAACTGAATTTTTAAGCTACTGAAAATTCTTT
>JAHEMP010000111.1 GCA_024643585.1 Crocinitomicaceae bacterium
TACCGATCAAGTTGACTTTCCTATTGTGTTGAATCAAGGATCCAACACCGTAGAAATTAAAGCTACAAATACTGCAGGTTCAGACAGTAAAATTACGACAATCATTTACCGTTTTGTTCCTACGGTTCAACCTCCAACTGTAAACTTTACGGATCCTTCCAGCAGTCCAATAACTGTTTCTGGACCTAATTTTATTGTAAGAGGGACAATTGTAAATGTAGACGGAAGTCAAAATGTAATCTTCAAACAAAACGGAACGAGTCGCACCAATTTCAATTATAACCCAGCTACGGATGAATTCAACTGTACGGTGGTTTTAAATCCGGGACAGAACATTTTCGAATTGTACGGAACGAATGCCGCTGGAACAGCTTCGGATCAAACGGTTATTGTCTACGAAAGATCAGCGCCAAAACCACCTGTGGTTACCATTTCTAACCCGAACACAAGTCCGGCAACAGTGAATAGTGCAAACTATCAATTTGTTGGAACGGTACTGAATGTTACGGCTAAAAGTCAAGTTTCATTCCAAGTGAATGGTCAAACAAACAATGGCTTTACCTTTAACGCGAGCAACGGTTCTGTTGTGGCCAATCTTACCTTAAATCAAGGGACCAACACTATTCTCCTAAAAGGAACGAATGCAGATGGAGTGGACAGCAAGACGGTGACAATCGTTTATACGCCCGTTCAGGTTTTACAGGCACCAGTTGTTACCTACATAGATCCTTCTTCTAATCCTAAAAATGTAAATACCAATACGTATGCTATTCAAGCATCCGTGACGAACGTGAGTTCCCCAAGTGGAATCAACATCGTTTGCAATGGTCAGAATATCACCGTTTACAACTTTAGCAATGGATTGTTGAACTTCAATTTGAATTTGATACAAGGCGCAAATGTATTAACCGTAACTGGATCAAATACTGCGGGTAGTGATTCCAAAACAACGACCATCATTTATCAGCCAATTGCGACGGTATTGCCTCCGGTGGTTACGTTCGTCAATCCAGTGAACAATCCAATTACTGTCAGCACCTCCAATTACAATGTGTCGGCAAGCGTTTTGAATGTGGGAAGCCAAAGTGATATCATTGTTAAAATAAATGGGGTTCCAACGAATAATTTTACCTATTCGGGAACATCAAAAATGGTGAACTTTAACACTTCATTAGTGGCAGGATCGAACAGTATTTCTGTTCAAGGAACCAACACAGCAGGTACAGACATAAAAACAACAACCATTATTTATCGTGAGGTGATAGCCCAAACTCCTCCCACCCTTACAATTACACAACCCAATACTTCGCCTATAACCGTTAACAATGAATTGTATACTGTTTTGGCAGATATGAGTGGGGTAACTAATGCAAGTCAAATAAGCGTGAAGGTAAATGGTGTTGCCGTAAGCGGATATACGGTAAACATACCACAGCAAACGATAATTTTCCCTCTTACCTTAGTTGTTGGTGACAATATCATAAGCATGACTGCGACGACCCCTTCAGGTATAGCTTCAGACAGTAAAACAATAAACTACCAAAAGCCTGTTGTGGTTATCCCACCTGCGATTACCTACACGTCTCCTTCTGCGCCTGGAACGACAATTGAATTTAGTCAATTTATGCTAGTAGCGAAAGTTCTGCGCGTAGACACGAAGCAACAAATCGTATTGAAAAAAGATGGTCAAATTATTGGCAATCAATTTTATACATTCATTGCCGCAACAAACACTTTAACCTACAATTTAACTTTGTTGTCCGGAAACAATTTGTTCGAAATCATAGCAACAAACGATGGGGGAACAGTCAATTCTACCACAAACATTATTTATAAACCTAAAGTTGTTCCATGCGATAAACCGACGATTACGATGGTAAATCCGACAACGAATGGTTTAGAAGTAGAACTTAGCGATATGGTTTTCCAATACAATATGGGTGGAATAACTAATCCATCTCAAGTTCAATTTGTATTCAATGGCATTACAATCAGTGGGCAGAGTAACAGCGGGAATTTGTACAGTATTTCAGCGACGTTGAAAAAAGGGAACAATACCATGGAAGTAATTGCTACAAATAGTTGCGGTGAAACCCGTTTCACAACCCTTGTAAATTACAAACCCAAAGATGCCCCTTGCTTGCTCCCAGTGATAACACCTATATCGCCAGCAACACAAACCTATACGACAGAAAATGCCGGTATTTTGATTCAATTGGGTATTGCGAATGTAAATGAGACCAATAAAATAGTATTCAAGGTGAACAACCAAACCAAATCTTTCAATTTCGATGCGGCCCAAAACATATTGACGACGGAAGCAAATTTGACCATTGGAATGAATACAATTACAGTTGTCGCTACAAACAGTTGCGGATCGACCACTTATACGTACAACATAACACGTATTGCTTGCTCTGCACCAAACATGACTTTGGTCTATGCGAACGTTGCCAACAATCAAAAAACTTTTGCCTCATCATTTTCGATGACGCTGAGTTTAACTGAAATAGACAACAACAATCAAATTGAAGTCACGCTGAACAATAAATCCATTGCTTTCAATTTTTCTAGTTCAACCAACATGCTGGAAGTGAACTATGGAATCAACATTGGTATTTCTGTATTCAAAGTGACAATAACGAACAATTGTGGTTCAAAAATATACACGCACACAGTAACTCGAGAAAAATCACCAACGAGAAATGCTCCAACGGTAGCCTTTACGTCGCCATCAAGCAACGCAACAACTGTTAGTACGGGGGTTTACCAAGTTGTTTTTGCAACCACTGAAATTATTGATGAAGCCGAGTTGGTTTTCAAGGTTAACGGTCAAAATGTAGCCTTTACCTTTGATAAATTAACGAATAGCGGCAGTGCTACAGTTAATTTAGCCGGTGGTGTCAATAGTATCGTTATTACGGCGGTCAATCCAGTAGGATCAGCAACAGCAAACGCCACAATTGAATACAATGCGCCAAGAGCAGCGGTGAAACCAAATGTAAGTTTTACTTCTCCGAGTTCTTCTCCAGCAACCATAAATGTTGGTGTGAATAAAATAAAAGGGGTTGTCTCTAATTTGAACAATAGTAATGACATTAGAGTAAAAGTCAACGGAGTAACCGTAAATCGTGTTCGCAAAGTGCTGAGAAAAAATCAAGTAGAATTTGAGTTTGATATCAATGCTGTTGCTAACTTCCCAATGTATCAAATAGAAGTGATTGCTTCAAATGGTGGACAAGTGACTATAGAAACGATGGTTTTAAAATTGAATGTCGAACAGGTTCAAGAAAGAGAATCAAGACCTGAGGTTAAGCCTACTGTTGTAAATCCAAAAGGAAGAAGATAACGGAAGACTAGAAATGCAAAAGCCGATTCAAATTTGAATCGGCTTTTTTATTGTTGACTATTTTACTTTTAACGAATCAGCTGCAAGAAACCATTGCCTTCAAATAATTCTCCTTGTGCTCCTTTTGCTTTGTACTTGCAGAAATAAACCCCATCCTCTGCTTCTGCTCCTTCTGGAGAACGACCGTCCCAAAAGAAGTTCGCAGGATCTTTTGTTTCAAACATTAGGTTTCCCCAACGGTTAAAAATTTGAACATCCAACTCAATGATATTTTCCATTTTAAAGGTGAAGAAATCATTTTCTTTATCTCCATTTGGTGTAAACACATTGGAAGTTTCAAAAACAACAGGCACATAGGGTGGAATTGGTATAACCGGAATAATTGGTTCGTCCAAGACTTCTATAGTAACATAAACTGTATCTGAGCATCCACCACTTAGAGCCACTAACATCACGGTATATATTCCCGATGTATCATAAATTGTACTGACAGAATTGGTATTGTTCGTGTTTAATATGTTGCCATTGCCAAAATCCCAAAAATAGGTCTGGCCGAACTGACTATTGTTGTCAAAATTTACAGTTAATGGTGCGTAGCCCGTAAGTGGAGAAGCTGAAATCGCAGCAATAGGCGCGTTGTTTATCAAAACTTCAATGGACGTATCCCTGCTGCAGCCGTCAGATGTTATGGTGAGGTAATACATCCCCGCATTCAAATCCGTAATAACTGGACCATTGGTCGCAATAGGATTTCCCATACCTGGCCCACTCCACGCATACGTGAAAGGCAAAGGAGGTGGTAAATTTATATCGATGGGTTGTAACAAAACAGCAGCAATTCCTGTGCTGTCACCGCAATCTGTGGGTATAGAGCCCAGGCTATCAATGGCCCAATTCATCGCTCGAACGTTCACATTTACAAGATCTGTTTTTGTACAGCCAAAAGGTGAAACAGCCGTAACAGTGTATACTCCTGAACTAGTCGGCACATAGGTATTACTCCCTGGTGTTCCACCTGGCGTCCAAGTCATCACGTTATTCACATTGTTGGTAGTGGCAACCAAAGTATCCGTATCACCTTGGCAAAAAGTAAGGTCGGCACCACCATTCACTTGCACATTGTTTACGGCAACGACGATAGTATCTTTTTTGGTGCATACTTGACGAAATAAAATGTCATCGAGGGAAAAATCATTTCCTGCCGCTGCAGTCGATTGATTCACAATTTTTAGTACCGCATTGCTTGTTCCATTTCCGGCAACCCAATTCCCTGAATGTTGCGTCCAAATGCAAGCAGATGTTGAAGGAACCGCTACACTTGAAATTGGAACGTTGTTAATGTACAATTGCAATTGAGCCAAAGCAGCAGCAGATGAATTTTCAACGCTAGCTACCCAATAACTAAAAACATATCCTTGGCCTGGAGTTACAGGTACCGATTGCGACCACACAGTGGTATTTGCCGTTGATGCTCCATTTGCCACCAACATATTTCCTGTTCCTGAGGTGTGGTCACCGCAAATGTTAAAATTGTTGTGAACCAAATTCGGTGAGGTTGTAATTGCGTATTGACCCGGATTAGACAATAAACCCCAAGTGCCTCCGGTACCCGGAATATAGGAGGTTGTAAAGTTGTTTGCCACATTCGTCGTACCTCCTTCAAAGTCTCCATTTAAAACGAGGTTAGGGCCTGCCAAACTCGAGATTGTACTCGAAACAGTATACGTTCCGGGATTGAGAACACTAATAGAAGCTCCTTGGGAACCAGTGGACCAGGAATAATTGGAATAGCCTGTCGGACCGAAAATGGTCAAAACAGTACCTAAGCAAATCGTTGTATCCGGACCCAAATAATAAGGAGGTTCAGCTCCAGTACATTGGCTATGTCCAACATAATTGGCAAAAAGAAAAAGACTGAGTATTACATTTTTCATTGGTAGAATGAATTGATATACAAAATTACAACTCTAAGACTACTAAATACTTAAAAAAGTTGCACAATTTTATGACTTGGTTACTTGTCTTGTAAAGCAGCAATCCAATCTTCAACCAGCACTGCGTTTTCAATGGAGAAATCGCCAGAACGTGTTCTTCTTAAAGCGGTTAAAGTGGCACCGCTGTCCAATTTTTTGCCAAAATCATTAGCAATGGAACGAATATAGGTTCCTTTTGAACAAGAAATTTCAAAATCAATTTCTGGGAAACGGGAAGTGTCAACGGTGAAAGCGTTGATTTCTATTGTGTTCGTTCTCAATTCCACTTCTTTTCCTGCCCTCGCCAAATCATACGCTCGTTTTCCATCGACCTGTTTGGCAGAGAAAATTGGAGGCATTTGCTCCTGCACGCCGATGAAGGTTTTCACTACTTCTTGTATTTTTTCTTCTGTAATGTGTTCGGTTGGGTATTCGGCATCAAAATCTTGTTCTAAATCGTAACATGGTGTTGTTTTCCCCAATAGAAAGGCTCCGGTATAGGTTTTCATTCCACCCATAAAACTGTCAATTTTCTTGGTATCCTTACCAATGCAAATGATTAAGAGGCCTGTCGCCAGAGGATCCAAAGTCCCAGCGTGACCTACCTTGATATTTTTTACACCCAACTTTTGTTTGAGGTTCCAACGCATTTTGTTGACGACATCAAAAGAGGTCCATTTGTAGGGTTTATCAATCAGAACGGTTGTTCCAGCTAAAAAATCAATCATCTATAGGTGAAAAATGCAATTAACGCGATTCCTACAATTATTCGGTACCAACCCCAAATCTTAAAACCGTATTTGTCGATTAACCCAATGAACAATTTTATCGCCAATCCAGCGACCACGAATGCTACTATGTTTCCGACAATGAAAATGGAAATATTTGCTGAGGAAGTCGTTATCATTTCATACCCTTTTTGGTCAACTCCCTGGTAATTCCAATCTTTTAAAAAGACAGAATAACAAGTCACTGCTAGCATCGTTGGAACCGCCAAAAAGAAACTGAATTCCGCTGCCATTCTTCGCGTTAAGCCTTGTTGCATTCCACCAATTATGGAGGCTGCGGAACGACTTGTTCCAGGCATCATCGCCAAACATTGCCAAAATCCAATGGTGATTGCTTTGCGAAACGTTATTTTCTCTTCGGTGTCTATAATCGTGTTTTTGAATAGCTTATCGATAAAAAGTAAAATGACACCGCCAACCAACAACGCGATTGCGATAGGCAAAGGTTTTTCTAAAATTGCTTCAATTTTATCGTCGAATAATTTTCCTAAAATCAACGCTGGCACAACCGCCGCCGCCAATTTGTAATAGAATGTCAAATTAGTGAAATTGAAAAACTTCTTCCAATACAAAGCAACTACTGAAAGAATCGCTCCAAATTGAATGGAAACCTGAAACATTTTTACAAATTCATCACCTTCTGTTCCAAAGAAAGCGCTGGTGAAAATCATGTGGGCAGTAGAGGAAACGGGCAAAAACTCCGTCAATCCTTCTACGATTGCGAGAACAAGGGCTTGAAGAAAATCCATGAAACGGGTTTATTCTTTTTCTGTGCTTTTTGGCTTACGCATGATGGCGTAAATGATTACCACGTAACCGGCAACTATTAACATGGGAGCGATTGTAATTCGAGTTGTACTAAACAGTGCCTCCGCATCAAACTTCGTTGGGTCGTCTGTTCCTCCTCCTATCATTAAAATAAAGCCAAGCATATTGATAGCAAGACCAATCAATAGCAAACGATAATTTTCCGGACGGAAGGCAAATTGCGGTTTAATTTTATCCATATTTAATTTTTTAGTACAAATCGTCCAATTTCATGCGCAAATACTTGCTGAGCGCGAAATAGGTAGAGACAAATGTAATAATTACTCCTATGACCACCAAACTCGCGAAGATAAAGGCGAAGGTATATGCGTCAAAACTAATTTCAACG
>JAHEMP010000112.1 GCA_024643585.1 Crocinitomicaceae bacterium
GCCAATACGATTATCATCAACAACGCGCAGAACTTTGGATTGAGTGATTTGCACCAATTGCGTGGGCGTGTTGGTCGTTCAAACAAAAAAGCGTTTTGCTATTTGATAGCTCCGAAATTCAGTGTACTGACTTCCGAAGCCAGAAAACGTTTGGAGGCCTTGGTGCAATTCTCCGACCTCGGCGCAGGGTTCAACATTGCCATGAAGGATTTGGACATACGCGGGGCTGGAAACATGTTGGGCGGTGAACAAAGCGGTTTTATTTCAGAAATCGGTTTTGAAATGTACCAGAAGATTTTGAACGAAGCGGTAGACGAATTGAAAGAACAAGAATTCAAGGATTTGTTTGCCAAAAAAGGAGACGGACCCGCCACTTTTGTTCGCGATTGTATTTTGGAAACGGATTTGGAAGTACGCATACCAGACGATTATGTAAACGACGTAAACGAACGCCTAGCGCTGTACCAAGCCATGGACAATCTGAAAACAGAAGCAGAGCTCCAAAAATTCTCCGAAGAATTAAAAGACCGTTTTGGACCTTTGCCGCACGAAGTAAAAGAGTTGATTCAATCCTTCCAATTGCGCTGGTTGGCGCAGGATTTGGGCGTCGAAAAATTGGTGATCAAAGGAGGGAAAATGGTTGGTTTTATGATTTCCGATCCACAATCCAAATTTTACGAGTCGGCTATTTTTCAAGTTTTATTGAAACGAATTCAAACGGGACAATTGCCTTGTTCTTTATCTGAGAAAAACGATCGATTGCGCATGGTTTTTAATCATGTAAAAGATTTGCAGAAAGCGTATGACTTATTTTCCTCTGTGAAGGAACTGTAGGCTTCGACTCCGCTCAGCCTACAATTCGACTCCGCTCAGGCTACAATTCAACTCAGCTCAGGCTACAATTCGTCAGCGTTCAGGCTATATTTAAAATTCTTTGAAATTGAAAAATTAGCTTACGCTTTAGTAAAATCTAAGATTGAAACCTGCATGGCATTTTCAAGTTTCAATTGATATTCGCCTTTCTCGAAATTGTGCAATTTCAAATCCAATTGGTGTCGCCCGACTCCGAGAGTTGCTTGACCGGTCCGGATAGGGGATTCTACTCCTTTTCTGTATAGAGCAATTTGGAGATCCAAAAATACCTGCGTCTCAATGTAAACGCGACTTGTTTCAATTACAGGATTTGGATAAATGAAAGAGTCAAAAACTTTATTGCCGGAGGACAATACGGCTTCCAAAGGCGCTTTTAGAAGAATAGGCGAAACAGGTGGTAGTGGCGAAACAGGTGTAGTTTCTTGTACATTCAAAAAAGGCGAAGATAGCGTTGAGCTCGCAAATTCATGGAATTTTTCTTTCTCCTCATCCGGTATTCCGATTGCACCATACATTTCAAGAGAAACCATATAAATTTGTAAATTTTTACAGTCCAACCAAGGCTGATATATGCCTATGTCGGGAGCAATTGTGCCTTGCCAATACACCTCTTCCCATGGGTTTTTAATTAACACATCCCAATTGCCATAGGTCATTAAAGAATCATTCGTCTTGTTCGTGTCGAGCACAGTTGTCATTCCTAAAGTGTCGAGAGAAGCTAACATTTGGGTGGTATCCAATTGCAATTGGTTGACCATTTCTTTGGTATGCGTGTTTTGACAACTGAACAAAGTCAATCCAAAAACCGCTACCATTGAAAACAACCAGATTGCTCTAAACGATTCCGATTCGCTTTTCCATTTAAAAAATTCATCATTGATTTGGTCCAATTGGTGATTGGTAATTCGACCACAGGTTCTTGAATCTGAAGACAACTCTTCAGCCAATAAAAACTTTATTTCTAATGGTGTTTTATTTGTAAAATCAACGACATCCAAGGCACAAGCCTGACAAAAGGCACCTTTTTGTGTAGGTGTCATTTTTGTCCAATCTTCATTACAAGGTTCTTTGATGGATATCGCCATGGTTTGTCTGTACAACTTAAAAACGCAAGCGTTCAAAATAAGTTGTGCTTAAGAAAAATAACAAAACTAAAACACACCTTAAAACGGATTTTAAGGTGTGCCTAGACATTATAGTAGTAGTTTATTTTCCTAGATTTTCACTGACTACAGCCTCGCCAAATCGTTCGTAATTTACCAACCATGCAGCAGCATTTTTTACGTACCGACCGGTTCCAGCGTTGTTCCAACTGTATTTTAATCGGGTGTAGCCGCCGTCCAGAATAAGCCGCTGACCTTGATTTTCATAAATCGCTGTTACCACATTTCCATCCGTACTCCAAATCAACGGAGTAGTAACTTGTTGCGGGTCGTTGATTTTTGCGATGGTGATTCCTTCGTAAACGAATTCCAAACCAGTTGTAATCAAATGGTCGGCTTGCATGCCCGAATTGGTCGAATCCGTTTTAAAGCCAACATTCTTATCGCCTATAAAGGTTCCACTCATGTCCACTCCTATTAATTTTCGGGCTAAAAAGTCAGCATCCGCATGGTAAGGATCGTTATCACCCCAGAGATAAACTCCTTTACCACTGTCGAAAAAATGTTTGATTATTTCCGCATGTTTGTCATTTAAATGCTGCACTCTGTCTGAAATAACCCACAATTGACAAGCTTTCGATAAAGCTTCCTCCAAATCTTTTGGACTTGGTGCTGTATTTTTAAATTGATAGGTGCTGAAACCTTTCTCAGCCAAAGCCGCCTTTGGCAAGTCAAAATTATAACTGGAAACGGAACACAATTGAAGAACAACAACTGTTTGACCTTTGAAAGCACCATCGACCGCTAAATCGTATTGGCTACCCGCCGGATTTCCATACGTGTCTGTGTTTTTCACTTTTTCCTGCACAACTACCGTTTCCACACGACCTGTTTCTTCGTTGCGAATTTCTTTTGTGGTGGTTTCGTAGACCTCGCTTTTTCCCGCACAAGAATTGTATTGCGCATGCGTACCGAATACCGCAGTGAATAAGAATAGTGCGGTTAGTATTATCGTCTTTTTCATAATTTTTATTTTCCTAGATTTTCACTCACTACTGCCTCGCCAAATCGTTCGTAGTTGACCAACCAAGCAGCTGCATTTTTTACATAGCGTCCTGTTCCAGCACTTTTCCAATTGCAATACAAACGTGTGAATCCACCATCGATAATCAATCGTTGACCTTGGTCCTCGTAAATGGCTGTTACTACATTTCCATCGGTACTCCAGATTAACGGTTTCATCGCCTGGTTGGGGTCGTTGATTTTTGAAATCGTGATTCCTTCAAATACATATTCTAAACCAGTTGTGATCAAATGATTTGCTTTCATTCCGGCTTTGTTTGCATCCGATTTGAAAGTCACATTTTGACCCCCACTGTAATATCCATTCATGTCCACGCCAATTAATTTCTTCGCTAAAAAGTCGGCGTCCGCGTGGTATGGATCGTTGTCGCCCCACAAGTAAACTCCTTTCCCGCTGTCGAAAAATCGTTTTATAACATCCGCGTGATCGTCGTTTAGCAATTGTGTACTGGTCGATATTACCCACAATTGACATGCTTTTGAAAGTGCTTCTTCCAAAACTTCAGGTGTTGGAGCAGCATTCGAAAAGCGATAAACACTAAATCCTTTTTCCGCTAAAGCCGCTTTTGGTAATTCAAAATCAAAATTTTCACCGGTATAAAAATGCAAAACCACGACGGTTTGGCCCTTAAAAGCACCATCAACCGCCAAATCGTATTGATTGCCTTTGGCATTTCCGAATCCGTCAACATCTGTCACCTTTTGTTCTATGACCATGTCTTTTACCTCGCCTGTGGTTTTATCTTTTATTTGAATCGTTTTTGATTCCATAACCTCGCTTCGTCCTGCGCAGGTGTTGTATTGTGCATGCCCGAAAACCGATGTCGCTAGCAACGCCAATGTAAATAAGATTGATTTTTTCATGATTTCTAATTTTTAATGATTTGTATTATTTGCCTAAATTTTCACTGACCACCGCTTCGCCAAACCGCTCGTAATTGACCAACCAAGCAGCGGCATTTTTTACATAGCGACCTGTTCCGGCATTGTTCCAACTGCCATACAAACGCGTGAATCCACCGTCAATGATTAATCGTTGACCTTGGTCTTCGTAGATGGCTGCTACCACGTTTCCGTCTGAACTCCAAATTAAGGGCGTCATTACTTGATTCGGGTCGTTGATTTTTGAAATGGTAACGCCTTCATAAACGAATTCTAGTCCCGTTGTTATCAAATGGTCGGGTAGCATACCGGAATTGTTATCCTCCGATTTGAAGGTTACATTCTGTCCTCCATTGTAGTACCCGTTCATGTCTACTCCAATTAGTTTTTTTGCTAAAAAGTCGGCATCGGCATGGTACGGATCGTTATCTCCCCACAAATACACGCCTTTGCCACTGTCAAAAAATCGTTTGATAATTTCTGCGTGTTCGTCGTTTAGTAATTGTGTATTGGTTGAAATCACCCACAATTGACAAGCTTTGGACAGTGCCTCCTCAAGTACTTTGGGACTAGGTGCTGCATTGGAAAAACGATAAACACTAAATCCTTTTTCAGCCAAAGCGGCTTTCGGTAATTCAAAATTGAAAGTGCCGGTAGTGTAAAATTGTAAAACGACAATCGTTTGACCTTCAAAAGCTCCGTCAACGGCTAAATCGTATTTGCTGCCAGAAGCATTGCCAAAACTGTCGGTGTCTTTTACTTTTTCTCGGACGACCACCGTTTTTTTGTTCCCGGTGTTTTTGTCAATTACTTCTACCTTTCGCTCCTCTCTAATCTCGCTCTGTCCAGCACAAGAGTTGTACTGTGCTCTGGCTAAAAACGATGTGGCGAACAATGCTAATGTAAATACGATTGATGTTTTCATGATTTCATAATTTTCGAAACTGTACAAGAGCTTTTGAATTTGGTTCAGAAAACAATTCACGATGCATACGAAAATTCGCGAATTTTAGAAGACTAAAAGTTTCGAACATCACTCCTGTAACTCAATAGCAGAGAGGGTTTCCATCTTTCAGGTTTTCGGAGTGAATTTTTTTTCAAAATAGTTTAAACTGAACTCTCTTGCGAACCCTTTTCAATAAAATTTCAATTCCATGAACCGCTTTTGCGTTCTCTTTTCATTAACTTTGATTCATGTCTCCAAAAAAGAAAGTAATCGTTCTTGTTTCCAATGATCTTTTCACGGATCAAAGGGTGCACAAAGTCTGTACTTTTCTTTTTGACCATGCTTTTGACGTCACTCTTTTGGGTAGAAAATTGCCCGCAAGTCAAGAAATTATCGGACGTCCGTATGAAACAAGACGATTTAAATTGCCTTTTACCAAAGGACCGCTGTTTTACGCTGTACTCAATCTTCGCTTTTTCTTTTATCTGCTTTTTCACAAATGCGACATCATTTTAGCCAATGATTTGGATACGCTTTTGGCAGCGAGTTGGGCAAAAAAATTCAAGAAAAATTGTGAAATCGTATACGATTCTCACGAATATTATACTGGTGTTCCCGAACTCGTCGCTCGACCAAAAGTTCAGAAAATTTGGGAGCGCATTGAGGCGTCGATTTTTCCGAAATTGAACAAAATTTATACAGTCAATCAATCCATTGCCGACTTGTACGAAGCAAAATACGGCAAGAAATTACACGTCGTTCGTAATGTTTCTCCCTTGTTGGGCGTTTTGAAATTGTTGGATCCCTTGGACTATGGCATTTCAGAAAACAAAAAGATTATTTTAATGCAAGGCGCGGGTATCAATGTTGATCGCGGTGCGGAAGAAGCAGTCGAAGCCATGCAGGAAATTGAAAATGCCGTCTTGGTATTTATTGGCGATGGAGACGTGGTACCTCAACTTAAACAATATGTCGCCGACAATCGTCTAGACCGAAAAGTGCTCTTTTTGGGTAAAAAACCGTATTTGGAAATGATGCAATTCACACGTATGGCTGATATTGGTTTGACCCTCGACAAAGGCACAAACATCAATTACCAAAATTCCTTGCCCAACAAATTATTCGATTATATCCAAGGTGGAACACCCATTTTGGCAACAGACATTAAGGAAGTAAAAAGCATCGTTGAACAGTATGAAATTGGTGAAGTTATCTCCGACCTGAATCCACACAATTTGGCTGAAAAACTCAATAAAATGCTCGAAAATGAGGAAAAATTGCAGTTTTATGCCCAAAATTGCTTAAAAACTGCCCAAATATTAAATTGGGAAGAGGAATGTAAGGTTTTGGAGAAAATTTATTTAGATAATTGATTAATGGGCACGAAAAAATGAATTTTTACAAACATCTATTTCTAGCTTCGAGTCATTATTCTTCTTTTCTTTTTCGCCGGGAAAAAGAAAAGAAGCAAAAGAAAAACCTCCTGCTAAGGAATATTGCAGTTGTGAAAATTGTCATTGGCGACCTTATCGGCGAGCCTACGCATGCACGCTATCGCTACCACAAGCTTCGGCTTCCTCAAGGTACCCCACCAATGTCTGCTTTTCTCGCCTTTCACATTCCTAATGCGATTCCATTTACCAGTACGAATTCAAATGGGTTCGGTAAATTTTTCTAGTATCTTTATAAAATACAATTCAAAAATTGAAAAAACGCATACATATCGTCAGTTTTGATGTTCCTTTTCCGGCAGACTACGGTGGCGTGATTGATGTTTTTTCTCGTTTAAAATGGTTCTCTGAAAACGGTTGGGAAGTGATCTTGCATTGTTTTGAATACGACAGACCCCGAGCAACCGAGCTAGAGCAATACGCCGAAGTGCACTATTACCACCGACCGAAAGGAATTTCCAAATTAATTTCTCGCCTGCCCTTTATCGTGAAAACGAGGATCAACGAAGCATTGGAAAAGGTGCTGCGCGAAACAAAGGACGACGTGCTGTTGGAAGGTTTGCATTGTGCCCATTATTTGAACCTTCAGCCCGGTAAATTCTGGCTACGTACGCACAACATCGAACACCATTATTACAAAGAATTGTCTAAATCATCGGTAGGTGCCAAGCGCTTGTTTTTTAAAGCCGAAGCCAAGAAACTAAAGAACTACGAAAGCATACTCTCAAAAGCAAAAGGCTTGCTGGTTATCGCCGAAAACGAAGTGGAACACTTCAAAAAAATAAATGCGAATTCTATTTGGGTTCCTCCACTTTTTGAAAAAGAAACGACCTTCGTTCCAACCAAACCGTACTTGCTTTTTCACGGCAATTTGTCGGTTGAAGAAAACCGCGATGCCGCATTTTGGATCTGT
>JAHEMP010000113.1 GCA_024643585.1 Crocinitomicaceae bacterium
TTTTTGGGATTGAAAATGGTCGTTTAAAAGAGAGGATATGAAAATTATTCCCCGATTGTTTCCCCCATTTTCAAATAGGTCTCAAAACCAGCTTTAGTGTTGTCCACTATATCAGAGGATATTTTTACTTTGCCTTTTTCCATCAAAAGCACGGTGGTAGATCCGCCAAAAGCAAAATGTCCTTTTTCGGCGCCCTTTTGTACCACAGAATTGGGTATGTAGGTGTTAATTATACTTCCAGTAAGCGTTGCGCCGACGTCCATTATGAGAACAGAACCAAAATCTTCCGTTTCTTGGATACAATAAGCACGCTGGTTTTCCAAGAAAATCCGCAAGTTCTTTTGCAACGCCAATGGCGAAACGGAATAATAATATCCTTTGATTACTGTATCAGAACCTACCTTTCCCGTTGCTGGAAAATGGTAACGGTGATAATCAACCGGTGCCAAACGAACAATAACCATCGAACCACCCTCATATTTAGAAGCCAGTTCATCGTTCTGCAAAAAGGTTTTCAAATTAAACTCAGAACCTTTGATAAAGAACTTTTGACTGTCTGAAATTTCTTGAAAAGCCAAAACACGTCCATCCGCTGGGGAAACCAATCCTGCTCCGATGGGCCGAAATTCCGGTTTAATTTTTCGGTAAAAGAAATCGTTGAAATGCGCAAACCCACCTTCAGGAATGATGTAAGGCGACATGTCCATTTGGTATTGCTCTATGAAAGGTTGAATTTTACTTTTACTCAACGAAGATGACATGTATTTTCCGAAAGCTGCGGTGAAAAACTTGCGTTTGACCATAATCCACAATCCCAATTTTCCGAAAAGGCCGCCGTAAAGGAAATTCAAAAATCCTGCACCAGGTGTAGCCTCAATCAATTCATTTCCTTGCCGGTCGCGGTATCGTATGGGTTTATTGGCCATCTTAAAGGAATGATTTTTCGTCCAAGTTCAACCATTCCAAAGTAGAGTGACTGAAAATATTCTGTTGAACTTCTTTTGATAAATCACTGTCTTCGATGAATTTACCAATCTCCAAATCACCCAATGGAAAAGGGTAATCAGAACCCAAACATACGCGTTTGCTACCTTGAAGGTTCAAAATGTATTTCAATGCGTCAATATCATGCGTAATGCAGTCTACCCAAAACTTCCCGACGTATTCTCGCGGGTTGATGTGATTATCTATCGCTACTAAATCCGGGCGACAATTGAATCCGTGTTCTACGCGACCCAATGTTGGCAAGAAAGACCCGCCTGCATGAGAAAAACAAACGCGAAGGTTGGGTAATCGTTCCAAAATTCCTCCAAAAATAAGAGAGCAAGCTGCCCGAGAAGTTTCAGCTGGCATACCCACCAACCAAGGTAACCAGTATTTTTTCATAGAATCGAAGCCCATCATTTGCCAAGGATGGATCATCACCGCCATACCCAAACGCTCACACGCTTCGAATATAGGGAAGAACTCATCTTCTGATAGATTTTTATCGTTGATGTTTGATCCTATTTGAATACCGACATGACCGATAGACTTGGCACGCTCCAATTCTTTGATTGCTGCTTCCGTATCTTGCATTGGTATAGTAGCTAAACCAATGTAATTTTTAGGATAACGCGCCACCAAATCGGCAATGTGATCATTTAAAAACATGCTCAATTCAACACAATCCGAAACTTTCGCCCAATACGAGAACATAACGGGTATAGTACAAACTACTTGAACTTGCGTATGGTATTTTTCATAATCTGTAATTCGCATTTTTTCGTCCCAGCAATTTTCCTCAATCCGTCTGAAAAACTTACCGCCTTGCATCATGTCGGCTGTGCCGTTGTCGTTGTGTTCCAAGAAAATAAAATCTCCGTACCCAAATTTATCTGTCCAATTCGGTAAATTTTTGGGAATGATGTGGGTGTGCATGTCGATTTTAAGCATTCTTTCTTTTTTTCTGCGAAGATAATCAATCTTGGAATATGGAGCATGGAACGTCCGTCGAGACGTACAGATGGATTTTGGAACGTTCCACCGGAACTGTTGGATTTTAAATTATCCAATTCACGAACAAGCAAAGCGAATCCTCTACAATCCAAAATCTATCAACGAGCAAAGCGAGTGTTCCATGTTCCATCAGTCCCAAAAGCTTTCGGGACGGTCTATATTCCATGTAATGATTATCTTTGGCCAAAAATTAATTCAATGGCACAAAAACCGTCCATTCCAAAAGGAACGAGAGATTTTTTACCGGCAGAAGTTGAAAGGAGAAATTATCTCTTTGACACCATAAAAAAGGTGTTCAAGAAATACGGATTTGGTCCTATCGAAACACCGAGTTTTGAACTTTCTTCCACCTTGATGGGAAAATATGGCGAAGAAGGGGATCGTTTGATTTTTAGAATATTGAATTCAGGCGACAAAATGTTGAAAGCGGATACGGAAGCTTTAGCGAACAAAAATTTACCGCGTTTTGCGAATTCTTTGGCGGAAAAAGCATTGCGTTACGATTTAACCGTTCCTTTTGCTCGCTTCGTTGTCCAGCACCAAAATGATTTGACTTTTCCGTTCAAACGATACCAGATACAGCCCGTTTGGAGAGCAGATCGCCCACAACATGGTCGTTACCAAGAATTTACCCAGTGTGATGCTGATGTAGTTGGTAGTGACTCACTTATCCATGAAGTAGATTTGATTTTCATATTTGATGAGGTTCTTTCTGCGTTAAGAATTCCCGATTTCTCCATTAAAATCAACAATAGAAAAATCTTGAGTGGAATCGCTGAAATTAGTGGTGAAGCCGAAAAAATAATTGACATCACCGTTGCCATCGACAAGCTGGATAAAGTAGGTGAGGAGGGTGTCATTAAAGAAT
This sequence comes from Crocinitomicaceae bacterium, assembly GCA_024643585.1. Taxonomy (GTDB): domain Bacteria; phylum Bacteroidota; class Bacteroidia; order Flavobacteriales_D; family Crocinitomicaceae; genus UBA2040. The sequence continues at coordinate 2,867 of JAHEMP010000113.1, forward strand.
TGACAGAAAAAGGAATTTCTTCCCAGGCTATTGAAATTATTAAACCTTTGTTTACACTGACTGGATCGAATCGCGAATGTTTAGCAACAATGAAAATCATGTTGGCAAATAGCGAAATTGGTTTAAAAGGAATTGAGGAATTGACATATGTACTCGACAAGGTGGACCTTCTTGGTTTGTCGAATGCAAAATTGGAATTCGATGTTACCTTGGCGCGTGGATTGAACTATTACACAGGCGCTATTTTTGAAGTTAAAGCCAACGGTGTAAAAATGGGAAGTATTTGTGGCGGTGGACGTTACGATGATTTAACTGGACTTTTCGGGATGAAAGGAATGTCGGGTGTTGGAATTTCTTTTGGTGCAGATCGTATTTATGATGTTTTGAATGAATTGAATTTGTTTCCGGAAGATTTAGGTCAAATCGTAGATGTTCTTTTTGTAAATTTTGGCGAAAAGGAGCAAGATTTTTGTCTTCCTTTGTTAAAACAATTACGCGCTCTGAATGTCGCCTGTGAAATGTATCCGAGTAATGTGAAGATGCAGAAACAAATGAAATATGCTAACGATAAAAATATTCCATTCGTGGCCATCGTTGGTGAAAGTGAATTGGAATCAGGAAATATAGTTTTGAAAAATATGGAAACAGGGGAACAAATAACTCTTTCCAAAAATGAATTAATGGCAAAATGGCAGAAATAATCGAATTTGAAATCACAGATCAATGGTTGACTTTGGATCAAGTGGAGGAAATCATTGCGAGTGGTGCACAAATAAAATTGAGTAAGAAATCAAAAGCTGCCATTGAAAAGTGTCGCAAGTATCTCGACGATAAAATGAACGCAGGTGATGGCTTAATTTATGGAATCAACACAGGTTTCGGTTCACTTTGTAATACAGCCATATCGAAAGAAGATTTATCAACGCTGCAAAGCAATTTGGTTCGTTCACATGCTTGTGGAATGGGGGAAGAGGCTCCAAAAGAGATTGTAGAACGGATTCTTTTGCTGAAAATTTTAGGTCTTTCAAAAGGACATTCGGGAGTTCAGTTAGCAACAGTCGAACGATTGATTTTCTTTTTCAATAACAAAATTTATCCTGTAATCTATACCCAAGGAAGTTTAGGTGCTTCAGGGGATTTAGCTCCTCTTGCCCACATGAGCATGCCCTTACTGGGTGAAGGTGAAGTTTGGGTAGGCGACAAAAGAATGAGCGGTCAAGAAATGAGCAAAAAGTTCAAATTAGATCCCATTGTTTTGCAATCCAAAGAAGGATTGGCTCTGTTGAACGGCACCCAATTCATGAGCGCCTACGCAAGTTACAGCGTTGCTCATAGCAAAAAGTTGTGGTCGCAATTCAATTTGATTGCCGCGATGTCATTGGATGCTTATGATGGACGATTAAATCCTTTCCAATCGAATGTAAATGACATTAGACAGCAAGAAGGACAGAAAGAAGTCGCTGTGATTTTCCAAAACCTATTGCGTGGAAGTGAAATTATTAAACGACACAAGGAACATGTTCAAGATCCTTATTCCTTCCGATGCATTCCACAGGTTCATGGGGCAAGCAAGGATGCCATTGATCATTGTGCAAAAATTGTGGAGCGAGAAATAAATGCTGTTACCGACAACCCAACGATATTTCCTGACGAAGACGATATTGTGTCAGCGGGGAATTTTCACGGTCAACCTTTGGCTATCGTCATGGACTTTTTGGCCATTGCAATGGCAGAAATGGGTAGTATTTCAGAACGAAGAGTGTATAAATTAATTGGGGGAACACGCGGATTACCGGCATTTTTAGTGGCGGATCCCGGGTTGAATTCTGGCTTTATGATTCCTCAATATACAGCTGCCTCCATCGTTTCGCAGAACAAGCAACTGTGCACACCAGCTTCTGTCGACACCATTGACTCTAGTAATGGTCAAGAAGATCACGTCAGCATGGGAGCGAATGCGGCTACAAAATTGTATCGTGTTGTTCAAAATTGTTATTCGATTCAAGGAATAGAACTATTAAATGCTGCTCAAGCCCTTGAGTTTAGAAGACCCTTGTATTCAAGTGAAGCGGTAGAAAAATTGCACAAAGAATATCGTGAAAAAGTTAGCTTCATGAGCAAAGACCAGTATCTTCACGAAAAAATGGCAACAAGTTTCGAATTTGTAAAATCATTATAAATTATAAAAATGGAAGAGTATACAGAAAAAGAACAAGAAAGACCACAAATGCTTTTAGTGCTGTGCATATTAAGCTGGATTTCTATTGGTTTTTCTTTGATTACGAATGTTTTCGCCTTGGCCAGAGGACCATTTACAGTTGAACAAATGGAGGATACCAGAGCCAATATGTTGGGTTTGGTAAATGAAATTCAAAGCAATGGTATGGATTCCTTGGCTGAAATGTTCAGTAAAATTCAACACATGACAGAAGTTTACAATGCAAATCATTATGCTTTTTATTTCTCTGCAATATTGATTTTTGCAATTGGATTGGTTGGCGTCATTCAAATGTTTAATGGAAAAAAATTAGGTTTCCATTTGTACATAATTTATTCAATTTTGGCTGTTACCCAAGTCTATTTTTTCATGTCTCCACAAGAAATCCCTAGTGCAATTACGGTTATTGCGGTTGTCTTTTCAGCACTGTTCATTTTTCTTTATTCAAGAAATTTGAGTTGGTTGAAGTAAATATATTCTAACTATTTTAAAAACCTCGATTTAAGAAATTGAGGTTTTTTTTTGAACTCAAAAATCAACTTCTTGAAGTTTTCAAAGACCAATGAGAATTTTAATCATTTCGCTATTTGTCACACTATTTTACTAAATTTCAAAATCAATTAGTCGAAAAATGGTACAAAATGATAAATCAAATACGTTTAAAAAGTTAATCGATAGGTTGCAAGAAGATTCCTGGCAAATGGAATTGCTGATTTCGGGGTTTGCAATATTTGGTTTGTTTCATGCATTGGATCCTATTATCATTGAAGCTTTGAGGGCTCAATTTGAACAGAATTTAACCTTTGTCTCCGTTCTATTTACGGTTCATTTTTGCATACGAATTTTAATTTTCAATTTGATGGTTCACGTCTTAATGCGTGGATTGTGGATTGGTAGTTTAGGTATGCGCTACGTATTTGGAGATATAGATTTCGACCAACTCAATTATACTGTTAAATTTAATAATTTTCTAAAAAGAAAAGTCGGAACTTTCGATGGTTTCATCAGCAAATTGGAAAATATTTGTAGTGTTCTTTTTGCCATAAGTTTCCTGCTTATTTTTTATGTAGTTTCTATTTTTATCATTTTGGTTCTAGGGATGTCGCTAAATGCAGATATTCCGGATTGGTCAGTTTATTTGATGCAAATTGTTGCAGTTTTATTTTTGATTGGAACATTTCTAACGTTTTTAGATTTTATTACTATCGGCTTTTTGAAAAAGAAAAAATGGTTGGCGAAAATTTATTACCCATTTTATCGTGTGTTTAGTATCCTAACTTTATCTTTTCTCTATCGACCATTGGTTTATAATCTTTTAGACAACAAATATGGAAGAAGAATTAGCATGTTATTGATTCCGACCTATCTAGCAATCTATTTCTTGTTTCAAATCACGTATAAAAGCTCCAATTTTATTACACCTGAAACAGTTGGGCATTCTTCAAGTAGAGTAGCGAACATGAGCAATTATATAGATGAGGTTCAAAAAAATGAAAAGCTATTCATGGGGGAATTTGCTATTCAATCCACTGTAATAACGGAGCCATTTATTCGAATTATAGTCCCGATTAACAAAAGCATCGAAGATTCATTAATGACGTTTGATCCGGGTTTAAAACCAAGAAATGACAATAGAGGCTTAAAATTAAATTTTGAAATAACCATTGCAGGAGCCAAAACGAACCACTCAGTTGCAACAGAAAAATACATCAAAACTTTTGAGAAGAAATTCCATTTTAAAATTGATACTACCCTTTTTGAAACTCAATTTGTTGTGACAAGTCTTGAATCATTAGAAACTTACATTGCAACAAAAGGTCTAGCAGAAGGAAAACACACCATTGAATTCTTAAGTATGAAAAACAACAAATCAAAGGAATTGGTGAGCATTCGAAAAGTTCCATTTTGGTTTTACAAAGAATAAAAATTTCACAAAATCAAAACGTACATTCATTTCTCTTAAAAAAGTCAATTCTCCAACTTCTTTACGAAATCTCTGTGCACCCCGAGTATTTCTGCCCACTAAGGCATGCTTAAAAACTCTCGTTCACAATTCTCAATTGTCAATTAAAAAACCCGTATCTTTGCACAAAATTTCGAATAACTTAGTATGTTAACAGTAAACAATTTATCCCTCCAATTTGGTAAACGTGTCCTT
>JAHEMP010000114.1 GCA_024643585.1 Crocinitomicaceae bacterium
CTTAGTAGTTCATCTGTTGACTATCCAACTCGCGACAATGGGTCTTTTGGTGTAGGCGAAAAATTACGTTATAGAATTACGTATGGATTCATGGACGCAGGAGAGGCCATATTGGAGGTGAAAAGCACCACCAAAAAAGGAAATGGTAGAAGTTTAATTCAAGCTGTGGGAACAGGTAGAACTTTGGGTGGATTCAATGCTTTTTACAAGGTAGACGACACCTACGAATCTTATTTAGATCAAACGGGTATTTTTCCTTGGTATTTCAAACGCAGAGTCGACGAAGGAGGTTATAAAATCAATCAAGATTATACTTTCAAACACCATCAATACAAAGTTGATAATGGCGAAGGAAAAGAGTTTAAAATCCCTATGGGCGTTCAAGACATGATATCTTCTTTCTATTATGCGCGAACTATTCGCATGCAATACATGAAAATTGGTCAAGAATTTTCTTTCAATTGTTTCATGGACGATGAGGTTTGGCCTTTAAAAGTGAAATATGTTGGAGATGAGACAATAAAAATTCGAAAAGGAAAATTCAAATGTCACAAATTCGTTCCAGTGGTTCAAACGGGAAGATATTTCAAAAGTGAAGAGGATGTAAATTTCTGGGTAACAGCGGATGACAATAAAATTCCAGTTTTGGTTAAGGCTAAAATTCCTGTTGGAACTGTAAAAATGCACTTGGTAGAATGGGAGAATTTAAGAAATCCACTTTCTTCGAAAATATAAAAATCAAAAAAACACAATAAAAAGGGAGACTTATGTCTCCCTTTTTTGTTTTTTATATATTTTAGTCAGGTAGATTTATTTTTAAATAATTTTTTAAAACAGTATCTACAAATGCTGAATTGAATTAATTTTGTTTCTTAAACTGTCGTAAACATGGTATTGGAGGGATTTACACTTGTGGAAAAAGAGGTTATTGCTAATTATCATTTTCCTGCCGACGAGGTTTTAAAAAAGGAGAGTGAAATGGCGCTGCGTAAAAAGAGTTTGACGACGGCCATAGCATTGGGTAACCTGGAACACCAAAAAGTAAGAATTTACTTTGCAGATGATGAAGGAGAAAAATATGTAGAAACAACGATTTGGGGAGTTACAGATCATGAAATCTTGCTGAAGAAAAATGTGATGTTGCCCATTCATAGGATTATTAAATTGGAAATATAATTATCAGTAATGACGAAAAAGCGGGCAATAATAAGCTACGACAAACTCGAGATCGAGCAAAAGAAAGGAATTTTAAGAGAATACCCGGATGGATACATTAACCACCTGACCCAGATAAAAACGCCAACGGGTGAAGTTCTAGATGCATTGATTTGGGAAACAGAAGAGACCATTTATTTGGTAAAGTTTCCGAAAATTACAAGAACTGTAATTGCAGACGATGATGACGACGATGACGATGATGACATGGATGAAATCGATGACAAAGACATCAAAGAAGACGACGACTCAGTTGATGATGATGAAGAAGATACTTACGATAAGCCAGAAGATGACGGTGACGATGACGAAGATTAATCATTAAAACGATAGAGACTTAAACGTTCTTTCAGAAATGGGAGAACGTTTTTTTATGAAGTCTTATTTTGCTTTGTATATGTTTCCTTCCTCTATTTTTGTCCCATTAGCAAGTGTTAAACTAAAAGTTGCAATTATACCGTCGCTTGCATTGTTCTTTTTAATTAATAAACTACCTGCTGTTGCATCAAGTAAGCCAGTACTCAAGGAATAATAATCTGCTTGAAATTTACTGCTCGATCCAACATTTCCAATCTCTAATTTTGTTTGTGCATCTTTTGGAAACTCTATTTGCAAGTCTTCATAGCTTGCTGAGTTTATATCGTTACCACTTGCCCAAAAAAGTCGCGTTGTTGTGCTATTTGGTTGCGAAACGGCAACGGTTCCTGTTCGTTTGGTCCCATTTATTTCCATGCAAAAAGAAATACCTTCACCACAAATACCTTCACCGTTGTATTGACATTTCTTATCCTTGGCTTTTCTTACTCCTTTAGCATAATTATCCGCAGTAGGGTCTGAACAACCTTTTTTGTTGCACGAAGCAAAAATTAAAGCGACAAAAACAAGAATTGAAAGAAATTTGTAATATTTCATGGCGTACTTTTTATAAGGAAAGGCAAAATTCATTCCAAAGTTAAATATATAAAGAAAAAAGCCCATATGAAATTTACCCCCTTTCATGCTGGAATGTACTTTCTGTAAAGTTCATGCGGTCGCGAACCGTAAAAAAGCAATAAGTGATTTAAACTATAGAGGAATTGAACAATTTACAAACCAAATCTATATTGCAACCCAGACGTAAATTGAACTCTTGAACCCAAAAATCCTCCTTCCACCCTAAGCATGAAATGCTTGTTAAGTTGAAATTGAGAACCGACGATGAAATTCCATTTTTCTTTAGGTCTTTTATCGATGGCATATTGCACAGATGCATTGTTTCCACTGGATATCGCAGCATCAGCAGCAGACAGCATATTTCCAGCAGTTTCCAATGTTCTGTTTCCTAATTCATATTTGGCTTTATTCACAGGGTTGGCTTGTTGGGCAAGGCTCAAATTATCCCACCAAGTTTCTAATTCTTGCTGAGCGACATCGACCTTTTGATAACCATTGGCGACCTTAACGGCTAACTCATCCACAGGAAGTACTTCGGCGAGATTTAAGGATCCTGCTGTTTCAGATTTAAGGTGAACTCTAAAGCCCCCTACCCAAAAGGCAACAGATCTTTCCGGTTTTTTAAAACTAAAGCTCTTCCCTAATCTCGGCCCAAAAACAAAAGTCATAGCAGATTTCTCTAGTTGTGGTACATCTGTCCAAACCACATTCATATCTAAAGCTAAAAATCCACCACCCACACCAATAGTCGGTGTCATTCCTATACCAAAACTAGTGGCATCAAAATCGACTTTTGATTTTAATGAAAGTAATTCTGTTTCCGTATTTGTCACTGGGTTTGGCAACCACACACCGAATCCCACCTCAGTAGATGCATTTGTTTTTCCTAATATTCCATAAACATTCAAAAAGGGGAACAGCCAAATATCAGGTCGAACTGTGATGGAAGACGATTGAGATTTAGCTAAATCGAACCGAACCAATTCATCTAAATTATACATTGGGCCGTTATTAAAGCCAACCATCAAATTGCTTATAAGTATATCTGATTTTTGACCAAAAGTATTGATGCTTAGTCCTGCAGAATAGGGAAGGTCGAAACCGGCTTGAGTAGCTTTTTTACCCCAAATTGGCAGTGAATATTCGTATTCAGAAACTTTCAAGCTATCTACCAATTGTTGATTTTTCTTTCCAACTTTTTTGTCTGCATTTACTTGAGCATTGATTTGGCAAAAGAAAGCAATGAATATAATCGACAATAAATTTTTCATGAACTACTTATAATAATTTGTATCTATTTAGGGTGTTGTTTTTGCTGCTCCGATTGGAATACCGACGGTCAAATAGAAACTTTGATTAAACACATCTTTAGAGTTATCATCTTTAACAATATCAACAAGACCGTAGTAATATTTAAGTCCAATATTAATACCATTTCCTTGCAGTAATCGGTATCCAACCCCAGCAATTACACCTGCGTCAAGCGGATTGTACTCTTTTCGAATCGAGATTTTATAGTTAAGGTCCTGATTGTCAATTACAGAATTTGAAAACTCGTCGTAAGCCTTGTTCAATAATCCGAGTTGAATTCCGGCTTCGGCATAAAAATTATTTGAAAATTTACGTTTTAACAGGATGGGGACATTAAAATATTGCAAATTTCTTTTCACTTCACCTGTTGCAAACAGGCCATTCAGTGTTGTGTCATTCAACAAATAAGGGTTAATGTCTTGGGCTCCCATATTTGATTTTACAATTACGCCGGTATGCAAAAACCATTTTTCTTTTAGCTTGATGTCAAAATAAAAACCTAAATTAAATCGGGGACTATAATTTGATGGACTTACACCATTCAGTGACGCAAAATTTACCCCTCCATCAAGTCCAAATTCTAATTTTTCACTATTCAATTTATCTCCAAAAATCATTGAAATTAGAATTTGACTTTTAGCAGAAGAAAAAGAGAAGAGTAAAAAACAAATGGAAAGAAGATATATTTTCATCCTTATTAATTTGAACTTTTATTTAGACAAATAAAAATAATTTATGTGCTAAAGATATAAAGAAGTATCGATAAAAATCAAAATAGTTTATGCATACAAAAGTGAAGATATTTTATCATAAGTATTGGAAAACCAGCGCATAAATTTGCTATCATTCAAAGTTTAAATTTGAACAAGCAATGCGAGTTAATTATAACAATTTAAAGAATCCGGTGGTGTTAATCGTTTAATTTCAGAACGGCCAAAAATGCTTCTTGAGGAACTTCTACACGACCTATTTGTCGCATACGCTTTTTCCCTTCCTTTTGCTTTTCTAATAATTTTCGTTTACGAGAGATATCTCCTCCGTAACATTTAGCCGTAACATCCTTTCTTAATGCCTTGATGGTTTCGCGGGCAATGATTTTCGCTCCAATAGCTGCTTGAATAGGAATTTCGAATTGTTGTCGAGGTATTAATTCCTTCAATTTCAAACAGATTTTTTTCCCTAAATCAAATGCATTACTGCGGTGAACCAGGGCAGAAAGTGCATCAACTTGTTCAGAATTTAGTAACAAGTCCATTTTAATGAGGTCAGAATTTCTATATCCGGTTGGGTGGTAATCAAAAGAAGCATACCCTCTCGAAACACTTTTTAACCGATCGTAGAAATCAAATACTATCTCGGCCAAAGGCATTTCAAAGGTAATTTCGACTCTATCTTGAGTAAGGTATACTTGATTTGTCAACTCGCCTCGCTTTTCTATACATAGCGTCATGATTTGTCCAACATATTCTGATTTGGTGATCACTTGAGCTTTGATATAGGGCTCTTCGATTCTTTCCATTCCAGATGGGTCTGGCAATTCGGAAGGGTTATTTACAATTAGACGTTCGTCTGGATTTTTTCGCATGTACGCATAGTACGAAACGTTCGGTACTGTTGTAATAACAGTCATATTAAATTCTCGTTCCAATCGCTCTTGAATGATTTCCATGTGCAACATTCCTAAAAATCCACAACGGAAACCAAATCCTAAAGCAGCCGAGGACTCTGGTTCAAACACTAAAGAAGAATCGTTTAATTGAAGCTTTTCCATTGAATAGCGCAATTCTTCGTAATCTTCTGTATCAACTGGGTAGATCCCTGCGAAAACCATGGGTTTCACATCTTCAAATCCTCTAATTGCAGTTGTGCATGGATTGATAAAATTGGTTATTGTATCTCCAACCTTTACTTCATTTGCCGCTTTTATTCCTGAGATTAGATAACCAACATCTCCAGCTTTAACTTCCTTACGCGGTTGAAGGTCCATTTTAAGGATTCCTATTTCGTCAGCGTTGTAGGTTCTTCCAGTATTGAAAAATTTAATTTTTTCTCCCTTGCGGATGGTTCCATTTTTTACTCTGTAGTAAGCAATTATACCTCTAAACGGGTTAAAAACAGAGTCAAAAATCATGGCTTGTAATGGTGCCTCTTCATCACCTTTTGGTGCAGGTATTTTTTTAATTACAGCTTCTAAAATCTCCAAAACACCCAATCCTGTTTTACCAGAGGCAGGAATAATGTCATCCATTGAACATCCAATCAGGTCAATTATTTGGTCAGAAACTTCTTCTGGCATAGCTCCAGGAAGGTCCATTTTATTTAGAATGGGTATAATTTCCAAATCGTGTTCTAGTGCCAAATATAGGTTAGAGATTGTTTGAGCCTCAATACCTTGTGATGCGTCTACAATGAGCAATGCCCCTTCGCAAGCAGCAATGGACCGAGATACTTCATAAGAAAAATCAACGTGTCCTGGTGTGTCAATTAAATTTAAAACATAGTCTTGCCCTTCAAAATTGTAGTTCATTTGGATGGCATGACTTTTAATCGTAATTCCTCTTTCTCTTTCGATATCCATATCGTCAAGGGCTTGAGCTTTCATATCCCGATCAGCGATTGTTCCAGTAGTTTGCAATAAACGATCGGCAAGGGTGCTCTTTCCATGGTCAATGTGAGCGATTATACAAAAATTACGTATGTTTTTCATAATATTTTATACCGTATTTGGGCGACAAAATTACGTTAAATAATTCAGATTAACCTAAATAATAAGGAATTCAGAAAATGTATTATTGAAAGAGAACTAAGAAAGATTAAATGTTTCGTAATCTTAAAATATATAAAAAAATAAAGGAGGACGGGAGTCCTCCTTTATTTGTACCTAAACCTAAACTACTACTACTTATGAAAACTAAATCTTAATTCATTTTTGACGATAACTACAACTATCTCTGTTTGTCATCTACAACAAATATACGAACATTTAATATTAGTAAACAAGTGCTTTAGAGAAGATTTAACATAATTTTCAACTAGAGAATGTTTACTATTGGAATCCTAGATACCCTAGGCGTACATAATACTTTTCTATAATTTCTGAAAATGCATTAGTATTTTATCAGCTAACACATTGCTTAATCTAGGGTAACTTTGGGTCGACCAGCCCGCTACATGGGGAGAGAGTATTATTTGTTGAAATTTTAACAAATCTTTAAATTCTGAAGGCTGTTCGTTCAAAAAGAAGTTTTCAAAACTCCCATCCTCGTATTCCAAAACGTCTAAACCAGCACCAATAATTTGTTTGTTTTTCAATCCTTTAACTACAGTTTTGACGCTTACAATCTTTCCGCGGGAAACGTTCAGCAAATAAATTGGTTTGGAGAAATTTGCTAAAAAAGCATCGTTGAAATAGTAAATTGTTTCGTCGTTTTGTGGGACATGAAAGCTTATTATATCGGCATGTTTGAATATCATCTCAAGAGAGCTTTCAGTTACAAATTGATCACCAAATCCAGTTTTGTACTTATCATATGCCAAGACTGTAACGTCAAAACCACTTAATTTTTTCGCGAATGCGCTACCGTTTTGACCATAACCAATTATCCCGACTGTTTTCCCATCCAACTCATCACCTCTGTTTCCCTCTCTATTCCATTCTCCATTTAGAATTTCCGTGTTTCCTTTTACAAGTTTATTCATGAGTGAAAGCAACATTCCTAGCGCGTGTTCTGCGACCGCATTTCTGTTGCCTTCCGGACTATTGAATAAAACAATTTGATTTTT
>JAHEMP010000115.1 GCA_024643585.1 Crocinitomicaceae bacterium
TGTTTTCATATTGGAAAAGTAAGACTATTCTACAAAAAATACAATTTAACATTCAACACTGATCGTGTTTTTTTTACGGATATCTTAAAATTTTTGAGTCAAAAAAAAATCCAGACCTTCGTCTGGATTTTATGGCGGAGAGTGAGGGATTCGAACCCCCGGTACCTCGCGGTACAACGGTTTTCAAGACCGCCGCATTCGACCACTCTGCCAACTCTCCGCGGCAAAAGTACTAATACTTTGAATACTGACAAGTGTATGATTAAAAAAAAATGAAATAAAGTTTATATAGCGGTTTAATCCCTTGATATTCTTTACATTTCAATAATCAATTGTATCTGATTACAACATAATGTAAACTTCAAGAACCCAGTCTAGCGCACATTTCGTATTTTTACAGTTAAACTTTAGAGAAATGAAACTAGTCATCGCTTTTTTTTCTATCCTGACATTGACCTTTAGCGGTTTGGCTCAAAACCAAAAGCTAAAAGTGTACTTGGATACAAAGCAGTTTTTCGAACCAGAGAGCGGTAATTTTGTGGAGATAAATTTTCAATTCGTTGCCCCAACAATTGCCTATAACGGAGTCGAACATGGACTAATTGGTGAATTAGCCGTCATCCTCGATATTATCCAAAACGCAGATACCATTACCAGTGATGCCTATCGATTGGAAACACCGCTTATGCGCGACAGCATCGTTGAAGACTTCTATGATGTAAGGCGATTTGCGCTTGCCCCTGGACAATATGAACTGCATTTACAAATATTTGATTTGGTTAGAAATAGCGAACCAATCACCGGATTGATAAAATTAAACATTGAAGAAAAGGGTAAAGATCTTTCATTTGGTGATATTCAAAATGTTGAATATGCGAGTCAAGGAGATCAAGGAAGTGTTTTTTTTAAATCAGGTTATGACATTGTTCCCCGGTTATCCAATTATTACCCTGAGCAATTAAACGCTTTGCCTTATTACACAGAAATATATAATTCTGATAAACTTGGTATTCCAGAATTTGGCCTAAAGCAATCTGTTTTCAGCTCTGAAAACAAACTAGAACTTGAGGAATACACCAAGTATTTTCGATACAAGTCAAATACGGTTGTCCCTGTATTACGTCAAGTTGATATCTCAGAGTTACCTAGTGGAAACTATTATCTTTCCTTGAGTGTCATTGATAGCAGTATGCAAACCACCCTTGAAAAGAAGTATTTCTTTGAAAGAACCAACAAAGAATCATTTGTACTAAACGAAAACATCGCTTTGGATCCAGCATTTGAAGGCAGCATACCAAAGGATAGTATTTCCTTCTATTTAGCAAGTTTATTACCAATTTCATATGGTGAATCTGCAGTAATGATTTTAAATACCTTGAAAGAAAAAAACAATGAAAAATCATTGAAATTGATTCAATCGTTCTGGTTGGCCACAAGTAAAGCCACAGCTTATGAAAGTTGGCTAAACTATAAGCAACAGGTCATGCATGTTGAAAAATTGTATTCAAATAATTTCTTGAGAGGTTTTGAGGCAGACCGAGGAAGAGTGTATCTTCAATACGGTGCACCAACTAATGTTATTGTTCGTGAGGCTTCAGCAACGGAATTTCCGTATGAAATATGGCAGTTCAATAAAATTGGTAAATTCTCAAACAAAATATTTGTCTTCTACAACCCTGATTTAATTGCGAACAATTATAGACTTCTTCATTCTGATTTAATTGGAGAACCGAAAAACCTTAATTGGCCTGTTGCTTTGCAAGTGCGAAATGCCTTCAATGGTGATACAGACAACACAAATACTTCTTCCCCAGATTATTTCGGAGGACAGAGTAACGATTTATTCCGTCAATATTAATTCCACCAAAAGTTTTGAGGCAACTTTCCATTGTTATTCTAAATTACAACGGTCGTAATTTTTTAGAAAAATTTTTACCTACGGTAATAGAGCACAGCAGTGGCCACGAAGTCATTGTGGCGGATAACTTATCTTCTGATGATTCTGTTTCATTTCTGAAAGAACAATTTCCATCCATTCGACTAATTGAAAACACTGAAAATGGTGGTTTTGCAAAAGGATACAACGAAGCTTTAAAACAAGTTGAAAGTGAATTTTATTTGCTTCTCAATAGTGATATTGAGGTAACGCCAAATTGGCTAAATCCTCTTTTGGCAGCCATGGAAGATAAAACGGTCGCTGGTTGTCAGCCAAAAGTTTTAGCCTATAATGACAAAACGAAATTTGAACATGCTGGTGCCTCTGGAGGTTACTTGGATAGAGACTACTTTCCGTTTTGTAGAGGGCGTATTTTAGAGATTACGGAATTTGACTCGGGCCAATACGATGACGAAACAGAAGTTTTTTGGGCTACCGGTGCTGTCTTAATGATTAGAAGCGAGCTTTACCATAAAGTTGGTGGGCTCGACGAAGATTTTTTTGCACACATGGAAGAAATAGATTTGTGTTGGCGATTAAAGAAGCAAAACTATAAATTCAAGGTAATACCTGAATCTTTTGTATACCATGTAGGTGGTGGAACTCTTCCATATTCCTCCCCTTTCAAAACCTATTTGAACTTTAGAAATAGCATTTACATGTTAATAAAAAATCACGAAGGTTGGCTATTTCCCAAACTAGCGTTTCGGTTGATTTTGGATGGGATAGCTGCTGGGAGATTTATCATTCGCGGTGAAATGAAGCAATTTAAAAGTATTTTAAACGCTCACTTACATACCTACAAGATTTTCAATAAAATGCTTCGTAAAAGAGCCGAAATAAAGAAACAAAGCACTGTTTTTAATAAAGTAGGACTTTACAATGGGAGTATTTTATGGCAAAGATACGTTCGGAAACATGACAAATATTCAAAATTACCTGCGCGCAGGTTTTAGTCCTTTCTAGTTATGAAGTATCCAATAGCCAAACGATAACTTTCCATTCCAAAACCTAAAATACAACCAACACATACAGGAGTTATTAAAGACTCATGTCGAAACGATTCTCTTTTTGCAATATTCGATAAATGGACTTCAACTACAGGAATATTGACTGAAGAAATAGCGTCTCGAATTGCCACGCTCGTGTGCGTGTAACCTCCAACATTTAAAATTATGGCATCCGCCGTAGCATTTTGAATTGTATTGATCAATTCTCCCTCTATGTTGGATTGGAAATATTCAATGGAGCAATTAAATTCGCTTTGCCATTTTGGAAGAATTTCCTCAAATGATATATTACCGTAAATTTCGGGCTGTCTTTTACCAATTAAGTTTAAATTCGGACCGTTGAGTATCAATATTTTCATTACATGTCTAATTCAGAACGCTATATTAAGCAATTTGTGGCTTACTTAAAAATTGAAAAAGGATTAGCTGATAATTCAATTTTTGCCTATCAACGTGACGTTCAGAAATTATCTTCTTTTTGCGAGAATGAGGGAAAAGATATCATTGATTTAAAATATGTCGATTTAAATCAATTTGTCGGGCTTCTATACGACTTGGGACTAAATCCTAGGAGTCAAGCAAGAATCATCTCTGGGATAAAACAATTTTACTCCTTTTTGATATTAGACGACATAATAAAAGTGGATCCAAGCGAAAGCTTAGAACTCCCGAAATTAGGCCGGAAATTACCGGAAGTTTTGACCATTGAAGAAATTGATTCCCTTATAAACACTATTGATTTGAGCAAGCCGGAGGGACACAGAAACAAAGCCATTCTAGAAACTTTGTACAGCTGTGGATTGCGCGTTTCCGAACTTATCAATTTGAAATTTTCAGATTTATTCTTTGATGAAGGATACATTCGGGTAATTGGAAAGGGTAATAAACAACGCCTCGTTCCTTCCAGTCCATCTGTTGTTAAGACGATAAATTTTTACAAAACGTCTACTCGGAATCATATGAATATTACAAAAGGAAGTGAAAACATTGTGTTTTTAAACAGACGAGGTTCACAGCTGACAAGAGAAATGATTTTTACAATCATAAAAAACTTAAGCAAAGAATTGGGCTTAACGAAAAAAGTATCGCCACATACTTTCAGACATTCTTTTGCAACCCATCTTTTAGAAGGTGGAGCAAATCTAAGAGCAATTCAGGAAATGTTAGGTCACGAATCAATCACTACCACCGAAATATATACGCATCTCGATCAAGGTTATTTAAAAGACGCCATTTTAAGTTTTCATCCAAGGAACATGAAATAAATTATAAAGACAATTTTTCTTAGACTCTTGAATTCTTGTTTACCTGTTCATTTTTTGTGGAAATTTATACTTTTTATTAACCGCCAACCCATAATTCTCTCTCAAGAATACCTACTTTTGACGAGGATATGATGAAAGATTGGATACAAAAATTATGGCCAAAAAATGCACAGAATTTCTGGCGCATGCTACTTTTGTCGACCCTGGGGCTCTTTCTAGTACGTATCTTATTTTACTACGTGCATCAGGTAGCCTTCAAAGAGGTTGGTTTTTTAGATTGGATGGCCGGACTTTGGTTTGACCTCATCACGGTTTGCATAGCCTATTTACCATTTGCAGTATTGCATTTCTTACCTTTGCCTCATCGTTCAAACAGGTTGTATCGAATTTGGACTCTCGTTTACTTTGTGGCCGTAAACATTCTACTTCTTGGGCTCAATTTGATTGATGTTGAATACTTCAAATATACGGGCAAGCGATCAACAAGTGATTTAATTTCAATGACTACCACTGGAAATGACATGTCGCAATTAATCGGCACGTTTCTTTCTCAATTTTGGTGGATTATTTTACTTTTTGGTGTTCTAATTTTTTTCCTAATCTGGTTACTGAACAGGGTGTTAATCAAAGAAAAACCAATGGAAAGAAAAGATATTTTTCCGCAAACCATTGTGTTGATCTATTCCTTAATCATCGTCGTACTAATTGGCCGGGGTGGTGTTGGATTAAGACCTGTTGGTATTATCGAAGCCGCTCGCTATACCAAACCTAGTAATACGGCTTTGGTGTTGAATACAGCATTTACAATGCTTAAATCCTTTGGCGCAGAAACTTTACAGCCTGTGGAATTTTTCTCCGAACAAGAATGCAACAAATTGTTTTCCCCAATCAAATCTACTGTTCCAGCTAAAATTCTAAAGGACAAATCGAATGTTGTCATCATCATTTTAGAGAGTTTCGGAAATGAATGGTTGGCTTTCAATAATCCTGACTTGAAGAAGACATATACACCTTTTCTAGATTCCCTGGCGTCCGAGAGTATGTGGTTTGAAAACGGCTATGCAAATGGCAAAAAATCCATTGAAGCAGTACCATCTATCGTTTCTTCAATACCAAGTTTGATGAACAACCCCTACATTTCATCAAGTTATGGAAATAATAAAATTAAATCCTTAGCGAATATATTGACGGAAGAAGGGTATAGTTCAGGATTTTATCATGCTGCCACCAACGGATCTATGCGTTTTGACGGATTTGCAGCACAAGCTGGCTATCAAAATTATTTTGGAAGATTCGAATACAACAACGATGAACATTTCGATAAAACTTGGGGAATCCTAGACGAATATTTCAATCCTTGGTCGGCTCGGGAAATGAGCAAATTAAAGGCGCCTTTCTTTGGTACTCTTTTTACCATATCCTCGCATCATCCTTATTTCATTCCCAAGGACAGAAAGAAGGATGTCATATACGGTCCAGAACCATTATGTGCAAGTATAAGTTATGGCGATTATTCACTTCGAAAGTTCTTTGAGGAAGCCAGAAAACAACCCTGGTATAAAAATACTTTGTTTGTGATTTGTGCCGACCATACTCCTTCAACAAACTCTGCATTTTATAGTCAAAGGGATCAATTGTATCGAATTCCCATCCTATTTTATGAACCAAATGGATTGCTACCCAAAGGCAAGAGAAGTGAAATTTTTCAGCAATTAGACATACTTCCTACAATTTTAGATTTACTAAATTTGAATAAAAAATATTATGCTTTCGGAAATTCCATATTTCAAGAAGGCGAAAGAGAAGCGATAACCTATTTAGAAGGTATATATTACTATTTTAACAGTCCGTTCATGTTATCATTTTCAGGAAAAGAAGCACTCAACATGCTTAGTTTAGCTGATAAAAAGGAGATGTCGGAAAAAGAAAAAAAGGAAATGACTCCTGAATTCAACCAGAAAATTAAACGATTGAAAGCCATTATTCAGCGATACAATCACGATTTGATTAACAATCAAACTAGCCTCAAATGAAAAGGAAAATACGTTTTATCGTCAATCCGAAATCTGGAGTTCAGAAAAAATATGATATACCGTCACTTATTGAAAAATACATTGACAGGAATCAATTTGATATAGACATTGCACATACAGCCTATAAGAAACATGCGAAAACGATTGCTGAAGAATCTGCTAAGGAGGGATTTGACATAGTTTGCGCAGTTGGAGGAGATGGCTCCGTTCATGAAGTGGGTACAGCCCTCATTGGCACAAAAACAATTCTGGCAATTATACCTGCTGGTTCTGGAAACGGACTTGCTAGACATTTGGGCATTCCTATGGATTTTGTTGAGGCTATTCAAACGATAAACAACAGCAAAGAAGAATTGATGGATACCGTTTTGGTAAACGATAAAGTCTTTGTAAATGTTGGAGGATATGGTTTCGACGCTGTTATAGCTAAAGGATTTGAAAATCATGTGAGACGAGGATTTTGGGGTTATGTTAAACTTGTTACGCAACAATGCTTTGGCTATAAATCAACTCATTTTTCTATTGACATAAATGGTGAAAAACGAGATGGAAAATTATTCTTGTGTACAATAGCAAATGCAACTGAGTACGGAAATGGATTTTGTGTATCGCCTAATTCAAGTGTTAAAGATGGTATCATTGAATTGTGCATGTTAAAACCGTTTAATTTACTACTATCACCCTTTGTGATTTTTCGCTTTTTCAACAAATCGAATGACAAAGGAAAGTACATGGAAATCATTCCATTTCAAAAAGCACGTATAACTCTTGATTCTCCAATCGGTCACTACGATGGCGAACCATTTGATGTTCGAAAAGAATTGAACATAGAAGTGGTGCCGAATAGCCTTCGAATTTTAATCAATAAAAATAGTCATGTCAAATAAGTGGAAATTAGAAAATACGCTGCAAACCTTGGATAAATTATCCGAAAATGCTAAACCGGCTTGGGGTCATATGAA
>JAHEMP010000116.1 GCA_024643585.1 Crocinitomicaceae bacterium
CCTGTCGGGGTCACAAAAACAAAGCGAGAATGAGAGCGAGAGCGTTATTCTCGTTTTTGTTTTTCCTCATTTTTATTCTGTTTCTCTCTCTTTTTAGTCGAACTGATCCAATCCATCACCTCCTCCAAATCCCCATAAAAGTTTGATTTTTCGACCTCCGGGGACACAAAAAAACCAGCCCGAATGCTGGTTTTTTTCTTTTGTATTTTCTTCCAATTCATCTGTCTATTTCAACAAATTCACTTGACCGTGAATTTTCTGAACTTCTGTTTCGTCAACAAAAGTGACTTTCAGGGACCAATTGTAAATGCCTTGTGCAACTTTTATATTTTGGAATGTACCATCCCACGCTGCAGTTGGGTCATAAGATTGGAAAATTACTTCACCGTAGCGATTGTAAATTATGAATTCGTACGTATCAATTCTATCTACAGGCGTTATTATTGGTCTGAAAACGCCATTGAATTCATCTCCGTCGGGCGTAAAAGTATTGGGTACGTAAATTGGATTTGATTGGTATACCTTAAGTATTCGTGTAATGGAATCAAAACAACCCGTTTCATTTGTCACCATCAATTGAATCGCATAATTGCCATCTTCATCGAAAGGAGGAAATTGAAGACTCGTGCTTGTAGAATTAAGGTTTAAATTCGAACAGAGCCATTGAGAAGCATTAATGGTTTGAGATGTATTGGTTATAGAAACAGGATCAAATAACACTTCTGCTGGATTTGGTTTGATAATGAAATCGGCATGAGGTTTCAGTTCATACGGTATTTGAATAGGGAAGATGGTATGTGTAGAATCACATCCATATTGATTTGCATACAAAGTAACATACGGAATTGTATCCCAAGTAAAACAAGAAGGATAAGACTCTGAAGTCGTATCTGAATAATGGACAGTTAAATTCAAAGTAACAACAGAATCACAACCTACGCTGTTGACCAATGTGTGCTGAGCCACGGTATTGTCAGATGTATAATTGTTTCCATCAATCCAAAGATAATTGTCACACGCAACCTGTGTATCTATGCCAGTTGTTGAATAGAGAATGGTTAAATTCAATGTGATAACGGAATCCGCACCAGCGACATTTGGAATCGTCCATGTTGGAGTGTCTATTGACGAGGTGTAGGTATTCCCATCCATCCAAGTGTATGTGTCACAATGCGTTTGAAAGTCAGTGCTCGCTGTTGAAACAAGGATGTTTAAATTCAAGGTAATTGTACTATCACAACCAAGGTAGTTCGTAAGCACTTGAGTATATACGCCCGATTGATTGTACTGTTGATTATTCAATATAAAGGAATCAACTGCTGTAATATTCAATGTTGAACTTGTCGTATCTAATACGGTTACAAACAAACTATCCATTTCGGAACAGCCTAGTCCATCCACTACGGTGGCATAATAATATTGTGACGAAAGAGGATAAAACGGAACCCCGTTCATGACTAGATTAGACCAATTGACAACATTTGAACTGGTTCCCGATACAGAAGTCGATTCACCTTCACAAATTATTTGATCCGGTCCTGCATCCACATATAGATTTTGGGCGACGGTGAGCACAACACTATCTGACTCCACGATCCCACATGCATCCACCACGTCTACATAATAGGTTATGGTATCAGGAACCCCATTTCCAACTAGGGTGACAAATGAACTAGTGCTGCCTGTTGACCAACTGTACGTAACCGGAAGCAATGCAGCTGAAGATACGTTCGTTACACTAACAGGTGTGCTGCCATAAGTACAATTTACAGAAACGGTGTCAACCAATGAATAAGTGAAAGCATTGTTGTAAACATTAATGTAAATGGTGTCCGATTCACATTGATAATTACCCAAAGTATCATAAACATAAGCCACAAATGCTGTATCTGTTGTAGGCACCATATAGAAGGAAGTCGTATCGGTTAAACCAGTACTCCAATTGACAACCGCATTGGTTCCACATGGAAATCCACTTGAATTTATAATGATGTTATCCAGTCCCCAGTTGTCACAGCAAGTCCCCGAAGTTGAAGATTGCGTCCATCTGAACTTGGTGTTTGCCGACAATGCACCCGTCGGAATTGGAACGTTAAAGGTATTCCAAGAGGTAAACGGAGTAACACCAGATGCACCAGGCGTAGTAGCGCCAGGATTTCCAGGCAAAATAGTGCCGTTTGGTGCATAATATACAATGTCAATCCAAGTCAATCCTCCGTTCAAAGAATATTGCAAGCTTACTCCTTCATTGTACTGGTCAGGTCCTTCACAAGGGGTAGATCCACCTTGAACGGCGTAAATCATCTGAAAATTAATGTAGCCTCCGCAGCTAACATCAAAACCTGCTGTGGTAATATTCGGCACCCCAGTACTTGTAGATGCCCAATAATATGGGGTATTGCTCAAGCTTGGTCCACAAGGAGCTGTAAAATAGGTGCTTCCAGCTGTCGACCAACCTACTGGCAGACTAGAGTTGTTGAAATTAAATGCCTGGTTGTTGTTAATTAAATTTGCGGTAGCTACAATCAAAATTGAATCACCCGGACACACATTTCCTGTCATGGGCGTTACGTCAATTGCACAACTGGCTTGGCTATGACTCGTTAAATTAAAGAATAAAGTCGTTAAGAATAATAGAATATATTTCATGTGTTTCTTTTGAAAACTATAGTGTTCTGAGGGGTCGTAAATCTATAAAAAGCTAATGTTTAATCCAACTTTATGCAATAAACAAACATATATCAATTTTAATGTTATAATTTGACATCCCTACGCCAAAAAATAACATTTCCTTCGAAATCTCACTTTAAGGTTTCGCTATCCCTTTAAAATACTAATTAAATTTGAAAAATGAAACCAGATGTCCATTTACTTGAATCAGAAATCGCCTTTAAAATTTCGCGGAGTGGAGGACCTGGCGGACAAAACGTAAACAAAGTGGCTACCAAGGTAGAATTGGATTTTGATGTAAGAAATTCTAAATTATTAACCGACGAGCAAAAAAAGCGTATAGAATTAGTGTTGGCTTCGCGAATAACGAATGATGGTGTTTTGCAAATTGTTTCTCAATCCGAGAGATCCCAATTAAAAAATAAGCAACAAGCTAGAGAACGATTTTTTAATTTAATAACAGAATGTTTCAAGGTTCAAAAAAGGCGGAAACCGACTAAAATGTCAAAAGGTGCAAAAGAACGTCGACTTACACTGAAAAAAAGAAGAGGTGAGATTAAAAAATTAAGAAATAAGAAGTTGGAATAAAAAATCTATCTATCGTTTCGTTCTACCTCGCCAATTTCACTCAATGTATGGTATAAAAAACTGACCAAGTGAAGCATCTGATCTCTTCCTTTTCTTTGTCCATAGCGGGCTGCAAGAAAGAAACTTGAAACCAAAATGGCTCCAAACGGAATGATCCATAACCAAGCACTCTGTCCTTCTTGAGAATATTGAACAAATCCGAACATACCTCCAAACAAAATCGCAATGGAAAGTGCAGAATAAATAAAGGTGAACATCACCCAAACGGTTTGTCGTGGCCCGATTAAACAAGATATTCTTGTGTAATCAATGAATTCATTGGTCTCAACACGAACAGTCATTTCTGGTGACCAATAATGTTGCACATTTTTGGGGGTTTTTAAAAAAATCAAATCTCCACTCCTTGTTCCAGCGACGGTTTTGTCTTCCTTTAGTTTGTCATGGATTTTCACTAAACACGTCTCGACATCTGTTTGAGTTTTAAGATAAAATCGTGGGCGAATATCGCCAAGAATAGAATGATTCAATCGGTTGAATGGCATAACTCTCGAAATTTGTTCTCCTAAGATAAATTAAAAAGTTTTAGACAGAATCTAAATTAGATTTTCATGCTTTTATTTCCCATTCATTAAGTTTCTAGCTACATTTAGCAACATTCAAAAAAATAAAATAAGATGTACGCAATTGCAATTCATGGTGGAGCTGGAACAATCGACAAATCTGAAATGACGGTTGAAAAAGAAAGTGCCTATAAGAACGCTTTGAAAGAAGCTTTGGAAGCAGGTCAAAAAGCTTTATCAAAAGGACTTTCCGCAATGGACGCCGTTGAATTTGCAGTTAACAGTTTGGAAAATTGTCTGCTTTTTAATGCAGGTAAAGGAGCCGTATTTTGTGCGGATGGAGGATTTGAATTGGATGCGAGCATCATGTCAGGAAAAGATTTAACTGCGGGCGCTGTGGCCGGAATAAAAAACATTGCCAATCCTATCTCTTTAGCAAGGAAAGTTAGTGAGAAAACACCGCACGTCATGTTGGCTGGTCAAGGAGCAATTGATTTTGCTAAAACAATAGGGATAAATCAAGAAACAGACGAATACTTTTTTACCCAACAAAGATACGATCAATGGCAAGCACTGGTAGGAACAACAGAAGTTGCACTAGACCATGGTTCTTCAACAACAAAACCAATTGGAACAGTTGGAGCGGTGGCTTTGGATAAATTTGGGAATATTGCGGCGGCTACCTCAACAGGAGGAATGACCAACAAGCAGTACGGAAGGGTTGGAGATACGCCAATAATTGGTTCTGGGACCTATGCCAACAATGCGACTTGTGCTATTTCTTGCACTGGTCACGGTGAATATTTTTTAAGATCGGTTGTAGCCTATGATATTTCATGTTTAATGGAATATGCAGGATTATCGCTAGATGAGGCCTGCAATAAAGTGGTGAAAGACAAATTGGTTAAAATAGGAGGTGAAGGAGGTCTAATAGCCATCGATTCGAAAGGAAATATTTGCCTTCCATTTAATTCAGCCGGAATGTACAGAGGTTTGGTAAGAGAAGGTGAAGATTATCAAATGTTCATTTATTAATTCGTCGAATTGAAAACCCAATTTAGCATTTAAAAGAACTAGAATTTTCTTTTGAAAAAATCCTATAATTGTTCTTTTTATTCTTTAAATTTAGTTGAACGAATTAAGTGATATTACCTTAATTCCTACTGTTTTGGGTGTGTAAGAATCTCATTTGTGGTTCTTAACTTCTTGCTACTACTCTAGAAAGGCACATCAAAATGCAATTCTCGCATCGGGTCATTGTTCTATTCTTTACCGTCATTTAAATTTATTGTCATGATAACTAAATCTATTTCTAGGCTCCTTTTTATTCTAATCTTCCCATTTTTAGCATTTTCTCAACCTGGAACGACTTGCTGGAGACATATTTCTGCAGGATATAATTTCAGTTTAGCCATCAAAACTGATGGTACACTTTGGGGTTGGGGCTTAAACTCCAATCAACTTGGATTGGGCTTTTCAGGGAACCAAAATGCTCCCATTCAAATTGGCACCGCTAACGATTGGGTGGCAGTTTCCGCAGGTTACAATCACAGTTTGGCGTTGAAAAACAATGGCACACTTTGGACTTGGGGTGATGGCCAATTTGGCGCACTTGGAAATGCTACTTTTAATTCAGCCACCTGGAACGTAACACAAGTAGGTACCGCTAACGATTGGTCGCAAATTTCTGCTGGTAAGTTATTTAGTTTAGCAATAAAAACAAATGGAACTTTATGGTCTTGGGGCAGAAACAATACCGGTCAATTGGGAATAAGTAGTCTGGTAGATCAAAATATACCTACACAAATCGGAACCGCAACGGATTGGATGCTTATCGATGCTGGGGACGAACATTCGTTAGCGATAAAAACAAACAACTCAATGTGGGCATGGGGAAACAATGTATCTGGTCAATTGGGTGACGGGTCAAATACGACGAGCCAAGTGCCCATCCAAATCACTACTACTTTCAACTGGATGGAAATTTCGGCAGGTGGAGGGCACAGTATGGCACTTGATGTGAACAACATTCTTTGGACATGGGGGAATAATGTAAATGGTCAACTCGGCGATGCGTCAAATGCAAACAGTAATTTGCCCATCAATATTTCTTTTAGCTCTGCCGGAACCGTTTCCGCGTATATTAAAATATCAGCTGGAGAAGGACATTCTTTGGCTATTTTAAATGACAATACACTTTGGTCATCTGGACTAAACACGAGTGGTCAGCTTGGGTTAGGTACGAACACGAACACGAATGTTCTAACTATCGTTGGTTTGTTGAATACCTGGGATAAAATTTCGGCCGGAAATCAGCATTCATTGGCTATGGAAACAACCAGTAACTTATGGTCCACTGGTCGAAATATGGAAGGTCAATTAGGCGTCGGAAACAATACGGCATCCAATAATTTGGTTTTGGTGAGTTGTCCGCCAACTTCGGGAGCCTCTCTGGAAGAAAACGCAGATCTATACGATTATCTTATCTATCCCAATCCTGTTGAGAAACTGTTGAATATCAATTTGCATATTTCAGTAGGTGAAATCAATTATCAATTGACCGATGCACAGGGTAAAATAGTTCAAAGTGGGTCAAATGTTTTTTCGAATGAAAACAAAACAATGCAAATTGACTTCTCCTCGCATGAAAAAGGAATTTATTTCCTCAACATTGAAAATGGAAACAGAGTTGAAACAAAGAAAGTGATCAAACTTTAATCAACCTTAGTTCTGGGTTTAGATAGTTTGAAAGACTAATCCTCAGAATCTTCTAGCTCACCTGTCCAAATAGCTGCTTCAAATTTGCGGGTAGATATTTGATATTTGTCGCCTTTTGCCAAAGCATGAACGATCATGTGTTCTATACTTATTGGTGTGCCTTCAGGTAAATCACTTATGTTGTTGTGTTTGATTTCGTGACCATCAAAAATAAGTACCAAACCCGATCCGATAACCTCAAAATTATCGCCATCCGTTACCAAAATGCCCGTGTCTTCACCAAGTCCGATTCCAATGCAAGAAGGATTACTAGCAACGGCTTGTGTTAATCTTCCAAAGCGGCCACGGGTCACAAAGTGCGAATCAATAATTACATTGTCCAACAAGCCAAAACCTGTTGTGATTTTTACCTCACCTTTCAATAAGGCTCTGGGACTGCTTCCTTGATAAATCATGGTGCGTGACATAGCCATTGCACCTGCACTGGTTCCAGCAATAATTAAACCATCGTTTTGGTAACGATCAACTAGTTTTTTCAAGAAATCAGTGCCGCCAAAAATAGTTGTTAAGCGATATTGATTACCACCCGTAAACATAATACCCCGTGCTTTCGTAATGCGTGATAAATATTCTGGATTCATGGTATCCTCTCTGTTTC
>JAHEMP010000117.1 GCA_024643585.1 Crocinitomicaceae bacterium
AATATTTATGTCTAAAATTGATAAATTCAAAGAAGAATTAAGTGCTGGCTATACATTCAAAGGCGACAGTATTACGCTGGGTGGTGCAAAATTTGAAGGCGAAGGTGTTCCAGGAATTCACGTGAAAGTTCCCTTGAAAACCTTGAACCGTCATGGCTTAATTGCGGGCGCAACAGGAACGGGAAAAACAAAAACTCTTCAGGTGATAGCCGAACAATTGTCTGAAAAGGGAATTCCTACCGTTTTGATGGACATTAAAGGCGATTTAAGTGGTTTGGCGGCTTCCGGAACAACCAACGATTTTATAACGAAACGTCACGCGTCCATCGATTTGCCGTACGTGCCCAAACCAATGCCTGTTGAACTGATGACCCTAACCGAAGGAAAAGGTACACGTTTGAAAGCCACTGTAACGGAATTTGGACCTGTTTTGTTATCAAAAATTTTGGGTTTAAATGATACGCAATCGTCGGTTGTTTCTTTGGTATTCATGTATTGCGACAATAACAAATTGCCGCTAATAGATTTGAAGGACTTGCGAAAAACCTTGCAATATTTGATGGATGAGGGCAAAAAGGAAATGGAAAAAGAATACGGAACCATTTCTTCGGCAACCGTCGGCATCATCATGCGAAAAGTAATAGAATTGGAACAACAAGGTGCGGAACAATTTTTCGGAGAACGCTCTTTTGATCCGCAAGATCTAATTCGTTTGGACAAAAATGGAAACGGTGTAATATCCATTATTCGTTTGATGGACATTCAGGGAAAACCTAAGTTGTTCTCAACCTTCATGCTGAGTTTAATGGCGGAGATATACAACACATTTCCCGAAGAAGGCGATGCGGACAAGCCGAAGTTATGCATTTTCATAGACGAAGCGCATTTGGTATTTGAAGAAGCTTCGGATGCCTTGATGGATCAATTGGAAGTAATAATAAAATTGATTCGTTCAAAAGGAGTTGGAATATATTTCTGTACACAAAATCCAATTGATGTTCCAGAAGCCATACTTTCTCAATTGGGATTAAAAGTGCAACACGCTCTGCGTGCTTTTACCGAGAAAGATAGAACTGCTATAAAAAAAGCCTCTCAGAATTATCCAATTTCAGAGTTTTACAAAACAGATGAGGTAATTACGCAAATGGGAATTGGCGAAGCCTTGGTGAGTGCTTTGAATGAAAAAGGAATACCAACGCCATTGGCGGTTACGATTTGTCGTGCTCCTTTGACAAGAATGGATGTATTGGAAGATAGTGAAGTAGACGAACTTGTAAAAAAATCGTTTATTGCGGAGAAATACAACGAAGAAATTGACAGAGAAAGTGCCTATGAAATTCTTTCCAAGAAAATAGATAAAGCAGCTTCTGTCGAACAGCAAGAAAAGAAAAATACCGACTTAGACAAAGAATTGGCGGAATTGCAAAAAGCCGAAACCAAAAGGAATGCAGAAAGGCAAAAAGAAATAGAACGTTTGCGAAAAATTCAAGAAAGAGAAGACAAAGCAAAGGCGGCTGAAAACGAGCGATTGTGGAAGGATATTGCCCGTGGGGCCACCCGTAAAACAAAAGACAACAGCTTGTTTGGTGTTCTGGCAAGAGGAATACTAGGCGTGCTTGGGGTGAAATAAGAATGCTGTGGCGACTCGTTTGCCTTCGGTCCGGCTCAGTCTGCGCTTTGATTTTGAAATAGCCGACTGAGCGTAGTCGAGGGCGTATGTGATTTTAAAACAAAAACAATTGAAAAAACTATTTTTATATTTATCCATGGCCACTCTTGCCGCTTGCGAGATCCCCAATGAAGAACCTAAAAAAATGACCAACGTAAACGAATTGTTGTCTGTCGACAACCAAGTTCTGGCCTTCTACAATGTTGAAAATCTTTTTGACCTTGAAAACGACCCGCGCACCAATGATGACGATTTTACACCATCTGGAGAGCAGCACTGGACCAAGGATCGTTACGAGCATAAATTGGATAACATCTCTGATGTGTTGTTTAAATTAGGCAATCAAAATCCCATGGTAATAGGCTTGGTCGAAATAGAAAATTACAAGGTTGTGAAAGATTTGGCATCCACTGGAAATTTATCCAAAACGCCCTACGAAATTGTTCAATACGATTCCGAGGATAGAAGAGGAATTGACTGCGCTCTGCTGTACGATTCGCGCAGAATGAATGTCATTGAACAAGAAAAAATACAAGTCAGAATACCGGGAAGCGGTGATTATGTGACAAGGGATATATTGTACGTGAAAGGACAAATTGCAAATCATGAAACACTGCATATTTTTGTAAATCATTGGTCCTCCAGAAGAGAAGGTATTTCAGAAACAGAACCAAAACGAATAAGAGCCGCGACTGTTTTAAAGGAAAAAATTGATGAAATTTTGGTGCAAGATGAAAACGCAAAAATTATCGTAATGGGCGATTTCAACGATGAACCGAAAAACAAAAGCATTCAACAAATATTGAATGCCGGGGGGTCAAAAGCAAGATTATTCAATTTAATGGCCGAATTAGCTCGAGATGGACAAGGTTCAATCGTGCATCAACGTGAATGGCTGCTTTTTGATCAGATCATGATTTCTCAGAATTTAAAACATAAAAATGGTGTTCATGTGAAAGATGAGAAGGCCTATGTTTTTAAAGATGAAAGCATACTATATACCTATCCAAACGGTGGGCAAAAACCAAATTCAACATACGGAGGTCCAGAATATTATGGAGGTTATTCCGATCATTTACCAGTATATTTATTTTTAGCACAATAATGGGAAATTTATTAAAAAAGCATGATCCGGATGGCTCAGGCAATTTGGACAAAGACAAAATTGAAATAGAAAACGAGAAGCTGCTTTTAGAAATTTACGAATATTCTAAGAAGTTAATAGCCGAAAGTAAACAAAGCATATTGTTGGTTTTGCAAGGCATGGATGCCTCGGGAAAAGATGGCTTGACGCGTCAGTTGTTCCAAAAAAGCAGCGCTGCGTGGGTGAACGTGCATTCGTTTAAAAAACCTACCGATGAAGAATACGCGCATGACTTCCTTTGGAGAATTCATTCAAAAACGCCGCGACATGGTATGATTACCGTTTTCAACCGGTCACATTACGAAGACATTTTAGTTCCTTCCGTTTACGGTTTTATCGACAAAAAAATCATCGACAAACGCTACAAGCAAATCAACAATTTTGAGAAGCACTTGGAAGCAAACGGGACTCGCGTCGTGAAGATTTACCTCAATTTGAGCAAAGATGTTCAGGAGAGAAAGCTCCTAGAGCGCGTTAACACTCCTGAAAAGCATTGGAAACATTCTGACGGCGATTGGGAAACGCGAGAAAGATGGGATGATTTTATGGAGGTCTACGAAAAGATTTTCGAGAAATGCAACGATGTCCCTTGGCACATTGTTCCTTGCAACAGAAACTGGACGAAATTGCATGCAGTCGCAAATATACTTATAGATACTTTCAAAGAAATGGATCCGAAATATCCAGCTTTGGTTAGTGAAAAATTTGTTCCGAACTACGAAAAAGCGAAGATCACATATTAAGAGTTATGAATTTTTGAATGATGAACAAGGCGAGGAAAATGCCTCAGTGTTCATAATTCATCACTCCCAAATTCATTATTTTTTGTCAAGGACTTTTGGAATTCTAAAATAGTCTGAATCTTTTTGAGGGGCATTTTTCAGTGCCTCAGCTTGCGTAATGGTAACTTTAGCAACGTCATCGCGGAGAACATTGATTTCATCGGACATGAAAATTAAAGGTTCGACATTTTCAGTGTCCACTTCTTGAAGTTTGTCCATGAAGGAAATGATGTTTTCCAAATCTGTTTTGATAGCCACTTTTTTGTCGCCTTCAAATTCCAATCTTGCCAAGTGGGCAATGTGGTCAACTACTTCGTCTGAGATTTTCATTTTCAATTATTGTAACGCAAAGATAATGTATTTCATTTGTTTTTCTGAGCTTCTTCCAAACTGGTTTGAATAAGGTTGCGGCAGATTTTTTTGATTTCGGCCACATTATTCTTCACATAGACAGGATCATGGACATAAACTCTTGACATTCCTGGATGCGCTGAACCACAAAAATCAGTAGGGTCTGAGAATAAATTATGGTGATTAAGAAAGGCGACCGGAATTAATGGAACCCCCGTTTTATCCGCTAAAAGAAAGGCGCCATCCTTGAAATTACCTAATTCTGGAGCGTTTTTTTTAGGAATTCCTCCTTCTGGGAAAATAACAAGTGAAAATCCTTCCTCTAGCGCAATTTTTGCTTTTAAAAATGCCTGACCCGCTTTCATTTTGTTGGAACGATCGACTGGGATATTCAAATTTTTAAAGTAAGCTTTGATAATTGGGTAACCTAATATTTCACTTTTCCCCATAAACAAAAATGGTTTTTCTGGAAACAATGAGCACATTAAAAAGATATCCAAATAGGAAGTGTGGTTTGGTAAAATTATAAAGGGTCCATTCACCTCAGGGATGGCTTTATTTTTCCTCGAAGGATACAAGCAGAAAAATTGCATCATTCTGCTCCAAACAACAAATAGTCGAAAAGACTTCAATCTACCATTGGGGAGAGCAAGAATTACTAAGAAAAATGGATACAATAAAATTGCCGTTAGACCAAAAATTAGTCCGACATAAATTTTCCACAGATTGAAAAATATGGCTTTTATCCATTTCATGATACGAAAATAACGAAATGCTTGGGCGATGAGCTAAGGATGACATTAAAAATGAACTTAAAAATTGTAATTTTGGACAAAAAGAAAAAATGCCTCGCATATTAACAGGAATACAAAGTACAGGAACGCCACATTTGGGAAACTTATTGGGCGCGATCTTACCGGCTATTGAAATGGCTAAAAAGGGCGAAAACGACTCTTTCCTTTTTATTGCCAATTTGCATTCGTTAACGCAAATTAAGGATGCCGAAGTAATGAGAGAAAACACCTATTCGACGGCAGCCGTTTGGTTGGCTTGTGGATTGGATGTAAACAGAACTGTTTTCTATCGCCAAAGTGACATTCCTGAAGTTTCTGAATTGATGTGGTATTTACTAAGTTTCTTCCCATACCAGCGATTGACTTTAGCCCATAGTTTTAAAGATAAAGCGGATAGATTAGCCGATGTAAATGGAGCTTTGTTTACGTATCCTATGTTAATGGCAGCTGATATATTGTTGTATAACGCAGAATTTGTCCCTGTTGGAAAAGACCAATTACAACATTTGGAAATTACAAGAGACGTAGCAACAAAATTCAACCTACAAATGGGTGAAAATTTCGTAGTCCCTGAGGCAATTATTGATGAAAACACCAAAATTGTTCCGGGTACGGATGGTGAAAAAATGAGTAAATCGCGCAATAATTTTATAAATATCTTTTTAGACGATAAGCCTTTGCGCAAACAAATAATGTCTATTCAAACAGATAGCAAGGAGCTAGAGGATGTCAAAGACCCAGAGACATGTAATGTTTTTGCACTTTATAGATTGTTAGCAAGTGAGTCGGATATTGCAACAATGCGACAAAATTACTTGGCGGGTGGATATGGATACGGACATGCTAAACAAGCTCTGTACGAGGTTATTCTTGAAACTTTTAAAAATACCCGAGAACGATACACCTATCTCATGAATAACAAATCTGAAATCGACAGTGCTCTTTTGCAAGGCGCTGAAAAAGCTAGGCTTGTTGCTAAGGAGGTATTGCTTCGCACGAGGGAAAAACTCGGATATTGACGAGAAAGAAGTTTTTTGTACTTTAGTCAGACTTATTTTTAGAACTTAATGAGTAATTTTTTCAAGTTTCTTTGCGTTGTTTTAGTTGTTATTTTGGCCTCATGTGGAGATACCGAGGTGACAGAAACGGCCATAACTGAGGGCAAAGGGGGAGTTTTCTACGGAGGAATATTGAAGTTTCAATCACCAGAAAAAGTAGATGTTTTGTTCCCATTAGCTGCGACCAACTCCTATTCTAGGAATATCACTTGCCAAATGTTCGAAACTTTGCTCAAGACAGATATGCGCACCATGCGCACAGTTCCTAATCTTGCTAAAGCCTATTCAATTTCAGAAAGCGGCACCATTTATACTTTTGTTATTCGCAATGATGTTTATTTTCATGATGACGAATGTTTTAACGATGAAAAAAGGAAATTGACGGTTCAAGACGTTAAATATTCCTTGGATCTGGCTTGTTCTGGGCTAGACATTAACAAAGCAAGTTATTTACTCGATAATAAGATAAAGGGGGCAAAAAAATTCCACGATAGGTCGAGAACTAGATTGCCCAAAGGGGGTGTTTCAGGTATTTCCATTTTGAATGATTCTGTCGTCCAAATTGAGTTGATTGAAGCTTTTTCAGGATTTGAGAAAATAATGTCGCACAATAGTATTTCAATGGTTGCTCACGAGGCCGTAGAAATGTACGGTAAGGATATAGATCTGCACCCGGTGGGTACAGGTCCTTTTCAATTGCTTGAATACTCGAAGGATATTATTTCATTGAAACGTTTTCCGAATTATTGGAAACAGGACAAATTCGGTAATCGTTTGCCCTATTTGGAAGGGGTAGAAATGACCTATTCTGAAGGTAAAAAGGAAGAATTTGAAAGTTTCAGACGGGAAGAAATAGACATTGTTTTAAATATTCCTGTTGATCAAATCGACAATATTCTGGGGTCGCTTGTGGACGCTCAAAATGGTGAAAACGTTATTCATAAAGTAATGTCTGAGCCTAGTATGAGCATCACCTACATTGGGTTTGCCAACGAAAGCAAAGAATTCAAAGACGTTCGAGTTAGACAAGCATTTAACATGGCTGTAAACAGAACAGAATTGGTCAACAATTGGCTTGGAGGTGAAGGTTGGCCAGCGGAACATGGGTTCATTCCACCACTCGATTTCTACCCGAACGATGACGTCAAACCATTGGGTTTTGATACTATAGCTGCGAAACGATTAATGGCAGAAGCTGGTTACCCGAAAGGAAGAGGTTTTCCAGAGTTGGAAATATATGTGAACGCCAAGAAAAATTCTCCAGGTCTGAAAATGGTTATGGGTATTATCGAACAACTTAATCGAAATTTGGGGCTGAATTTGAAAGCAAAACTTTG